>VXOP01000128.1 GCA_009839975.1 Candidatus Poribacteria bacterium | reverse complement strand
ATTTGTTAACTAAGAATTACTTTTTATTATTCGTATTACAAAACAGAAAAAAGTCCCTAAGCAAGTTTGATTATTAAATATGCCGGTGGCACATTGATGACGGGCGGGGAAACCCCGCCCCTACGGGTTCGGTGCCTGCAGGATTAGTTCGGAAAATTGATAATTCACTATTTAATATTGCTTATACATGAAGATTAAATAAATAATCAGGTAATGCTACTGATAAGACTCATCGTAGGAGTAAAGTTTCGTAGGGGCGGGGTTTCCCCGCCCGCGTATTACCCAATTAATAACTTAATCTTCATCAATACAAATCATAGAGGAAGCACCATGTCGCAAAAAATAAGACATCTTCTCGGGTTATCGGGAGGGAAAGACAGTTCTGCCCTTGCAGTTTATATGCGAGACAGAGTACCAGAGATGGAATACTTTTTCACCGATACCGGTAAAGAACTGCCAGAGACGTACGAGTTTTTGGACCGACTTGAAGCATTCCTCGGCAAACCGATTGCACGTCTCAATGTAGAACGCGATTTTGACCACTGGTTGACGTTACACGGTGGATTGTTGCCATCATCACAAGTCCGTTGGTGCACTGTAAAACTTAAAATAAGACCTTTTGAGCAATACGTCGGTGAAGATAGAGCATATAACTATGTTGCTATCCGTGCTGACGAGGATCGTGTCGGTTACAAACCGTTGAAAACGACATCACTCCAGAATATACTCCCTAAGTATCCATTCAAAGAGGATGGTATTACCAAAGACGATGTGTACCGAATCCTTGAGGAGAGCGGACTCGGTTTGCCAGATTATTACAATTGGCGCACGCGTTCCGGATGTTACTTCTGCTTTTTCCAACGTAAATCTGAGTGGGTAGGACTCTTAGAGCAACATCCCGACTTGTTTGAACTTGCTAAAGGATACGAGAAATTCAACACAGAGACGGGTGAACGGTTCACGTGGAGTCAAAGTGAAAGTTTAGAGGAATTGGCAAATCCAGACCGGATAGCGGAAATCAAGGCAAATACTGAGAAGGCGAAAGCATCCAAGAGGAAGGAAAAACCGAATCGCCGACTGATAGAAATATTAACTGATGTTCACGATGATGAAGATGATGAGGAGCCTTGTTTAATATGTCATAAGTAAACTCATCTGAGTGTAGTAACTTTAATTTGCACCGCTTTTCTATACTTGCATATTTATAGTATTTAGTATTGATAAGTGTATTTCAAAAATTATGGAGAAAGAATGATAATAAAGGAAGGAACGTGGGACGCTGCAAGAGTATTTCAAGCTTTAGGTCGCATAGGATACGATCCTGTATCTGCTATTTTAGATATTGTTGATAATTCTGTTTCAGTAGGTGCGACTAAAGTTATGATTAATGTAAATCAAGAATCTGAAATACAACAAGAAGGACAACGCGGTAGACCCAAAGCAATTTTAAAGTCCTTTTACATTTCAGACAACGGATGTGGTATGGATGAGAATGGTCTTGCAAACGCGTTGACTCTAGGTTCCTCACCCGAACAATACAGTGAACACACACTATCAAAGTTTGGAATGGGTCTGAAAACCGCAGCTGCATCACTAGGTAAACGCCTAGAAATCATATCACGTCCTGAAAATGAAATGGATAGAGTATTCAAGGCTGTGTTAGATCAAGATTCAATCTCTGAGGAAGGTAAGTACATCTACGAGTTAACCAGTCCTACAGAAGAAGATTTAGTGGATTTGGACGCTTGTGCGCGCGGCGACTCTGGCACACTCATACGTATTACTAAACTTCACCATGACTCTTTACCTCGGACAGCAGAAATTATTGAAGGATTAAAGAATAAAGCGGGAGTGATTTATTTTTACTTTTTAAGGGGTTTGGCAGAAGATTCTCAACAACTTACGTTGGAGATTGATGGCGACAAGATATTACCTGTAGATCCTTTGTTTGTAGACGAAATTGGTACTGAAGATGCTGATTTGGATGAGGATAATTGGAATGGTCTTTCTCCAAAATGGATCACTAAGCCACAACGCATTCAAGTTGATACCACCGAAACTCGTTCTGCAGAAGTCGCTATAGTCCAACTTCCCCATCCACCTACCGTAGGTCGAACTGAATCAATACCTATGACACAGAAAGATTGTCGTGACCGTTATTTAATTGGATCTGGGAATTATGGTTTTTACGTTTATCGTAATTGGCGATTAATCTCATGGGCAGATAGTTTAGGTTTTGTTACACGAAACCAAGATTTATATGCTTTTCGGGGTAGGCTACTAATCAACAGCGATTCTGACGATGTTTTAAATATTGATGTAACTAAGAGTCGCATACATCTTTCAGAAATTTCTCACGATCAACTTAGACCTTTGATAAGGGAGGCAGTAAAAAAGAGTATAGCGGCATGGAATAGGGCAAAGAGAGAAACGGTGAGGATTACTCAGCAAGGCCCACATGACACTGCAAATGCAGCGTTAGATCGAAGCGAACGTCTCCAAGTAGATGCAGATAAAAGGGATATGAGTATAACCCCACCAGAAACAAGAAAAGAGTTAGAAGAACGTTTAGCAAAAGCCATTAGCGCAAAACCCATTACTCCCGAAATCAGTCAACACGTTGTTGAAACAGGAGATCGAGTGATTTATGTCAATGCTTTAAATAATAATCAACTCTGGGAAAGAGCTAGCGATCCGACACATGGACTTGTAGTAAAAATCAACAAATCCCATAGTTTCTGTCAGGATATTTTAAATTCTGTATCTGAAAATGGTAATTTGTTGAAGATTATAGATGTTCTTGTCTTTTCACTTGCGAGGAGTGAACATAACCTTGTGTATAAATCAGTACATGATGAAGATCAAATTGAGAGAATTATGGACGAATATCGAGAGAGAGTTGGTGCAACTCTTTTAGATGTTATCCGAACTCTTAATTTGGATGAATTTTTGACAGAAGTATGAGAACCGTTGTAAGACATGGACTCGCAACAATTATTGATACGACAATTGCAAAGCAAAAATCGTTTTTATATTCGATTTATGGAGTTTTTGCAGATCGTGCTACTCTCTATATTGGACAGACGATTGGAAAAACGGGGGCACTAGGTAGACTGGCACAACATTTGTCTGATGCCCATGGTAACACCTATTGTCAGCGTCTTTCTCATCTCTTTCATTACGAAGAGGTAGAACTAGAGAGAACTGACTTAGTTGCAGTAAGATTTGCTAATGAAAGAATATTCGAAATTGATAGTCCTGTTTATCGTGAGGCAGTAGAGGACTTGGTCCAACGAATATTGATTAATTGGGTAACTGAACAAGAATTAGCGATTTGTATCGTTTCAAGAACGCGCCCAAATTCATATAATAAACTTGAGAATATTCAAAAAGAAGCATCCAGAATTTCTAAGGTCTTAGAACCATGGATTTTAGAATGTCATCAGTAGTATTTAACTAAACAGAATTTTGACAACTTGTTACCAGGAAGTAGATACAAATGATCGGAATAGCAAACTGAGAAAGCGTACCACCCAATAGCAGAATTCAAAGAACATTTCTTTTAGAATTCTTACGTGAAAGAGTTAGTACGTAAAAATAGTCAAGATTCTAAGAATATACATATAGGCTTTGGTGTATATGCCATTTGTTTGAAACGTAAAACGATGGATTTCAATCAGATCAACGTCAGGGAACAATTCAAGTGAAGCCATGCTGGAAGTTTGGTGAAATTGGCAGATTTAGAACTGATAACATAGACCAAGGCATGCACCGAATCGGTGAAGACATTGATAAAGGAAAACCAAAACGTAGATTGATAGTAATTCTAGATTATGAAAGAAAAAGCTAATAGTTTAACGCTTCGGACAATACCCGATATTCAACCACTCTATATACTACCGAAAGAACCACTGACTAAAAGAGTGCTAATTCCATGCTTCCAGTCTGCAACTCATGTTGATTGCATGATGGGGTTTTTTTCCAGTGAAATTCTGGTATCACTTGCTCCAGGTTTAGCAACCTTTATAAATGTATCTGAAGGTAATTTGCGCTTAGTTATCAGTCCTATTCTTAGTCCAGAAGATCAAGTTGCTATAAAAGAGGGTTTGATCTCTCCAGAGGAAATCACTAACGATGTTTTAACTGAGATTATATTTACAGAAGATTTTGTTGCTCAACATACGCTGAAATGTTTATCGTGGATGTTACGTCATGGACGGCTTGAAATTAGAATTGCCTTGATGAAAAATGCCCTTTTCCATCCAAAGGTTTGGCTTTTTACGGAAAAGGATGATGTAATAGCAGCCCACGGATCGAGCAATATGACGCAGGCTGGTATTCAGAAAAACATTGAGCAAATTTCTATATCTAAATCGTGGGAAGACGCTAACCAGCGATATACAGCAGAAAGGTTATGTGACCAGTTCAAACAACTTTGGGGAAATGAAGATGAAAGTTGTACCGTCATTTCAATGCCACAAGCGATTAAGGAAAATCTGTTACAATCCTACTATTCAGATATCCCACCAACAGAAACAGATCTATACACACTCAACGAAAAAGCAACTAACTCCATAGAAGAGTTCAATAAAACTTACGATAGTGATAGATTGTCTCACCCTTCTTTTGCTATACCATCATACCTGCAGTATGAGGAAGGTCCCTTTGAACATCAAGGCAGAGCAGTTAACGCATGGTGTGAGGCTGGTTTTCACGGAGTGCTTGAAATGGCAACGGGTTCAGGAAAAACAATAACTGCCATGATTTGTGCACACAGACTTTATGAGATGCAGAAACCGCTCCTTATCGTTGTTGCAGCACCTTATGTTCCACTGATTCAACAGTGGTGTAATGAAATTTCACCCTTTGGACTTAAGGCAGTTAATCTGACTAAGGTAAAGGGAGCAAAAGCCCGAGCTACTGAACTCAGTAAACTTAAGCGGAGGCTTAAATTCGGTAGTAGTGATGTTGAAATAGTCGTCGTTACACATATAACACTCTGCAAAAATGATTTTAAATCCGCACTTGAAACATTCAGCTGCAAAACGTTGCTCATTGCAGATGAGGTCCATAATCTCGGAAGTGAAGGGTTTATATCCGATCCACCTGATTTCTTTGATTACAGAATGGGACTATCAGCAACCCCTATCCGCCAGTATGATGAAGAGGGAACAGAACAGTTATTTTCATTTTTCGGTCCTATTGTGTTCCAATTCACGCTTGAGGAAGCGATTGGGCGATGTCTCGTTGAATACGAATATTATGTTCATCCGGTAGAACTTACAGAGGATGAAATGGATGAATGGTACGATCTCACGGAAAAGATTGGGAAAAATGCGTGGCGGCAGGAAGACGACGACATTAACGACGAATATCTCTTGAAACTGCTACGAGACAGACGTACTATTTTAGAGAATGCAGAAAATAAGATCACTGTGTTAGAAAATGTATTAACGCGACGCGAAGATTTCGACAAACTCCGATATACGTTGATTTACACGTCTGACAAAGCACCCCAACAACTGACAGAAGTCAATGCCTTATTGAATAGGCATGAAGTTCTCTTTCGTCAACTCACTTATGTAGAGACTGCAGACCATAAAAAAACAAGTGAGATTATCCGCTCTTTTCAAGAAGGTACTTTGCAGGTCTTGACAGCAAAGCGCGTACTTGATGAGGGAGTAAACATCCCACAGATTGAAAAAGCTTTTATCCTTGCAAGCACAACAGTTGAACGCCAATGGGTTCAACGGCGTGGCAGGCTGCTTCGCACTTGCCGCGAAACAGAAAAAACACATAGCGAAATCCACGATTTCATTGCATTACCACCTGATTTAGATAATATTGATGCTGGAGCCCGTGGGTTGATCGAAACAGAACTCAAGCGGATCCAAGCATTCGCTTATCTTGCAAAAAACTTTGGCAGACCTGATGGGCCTTTGAGTCATATTGACCATATTGTTAAATCAATTTACACATAATAGAGGGTATGATGTCATTTAGGAAACAGAAAATGATAACGCTAATTCTCAATGAATCTGAATCTATTGAGGAAAGGTGTGACGGTTACAGGAAGAAAATACTTGACGCTATAGTTGAAATTCTTAATGCTGAAAAAGAGCATAATGTGCAAAGGACAAAGATTCAAAAAGAAGTAGACGCTACATGCTATGCAGCCGGTGATTATCTTGCAAGGAAACAAGATATAGACAACGCAACAGAGGTTAATCCATGAAACTAATCAGTGCGAAATTTCAAAATTTTCGTCTGTTAAGAGATCTAAGGTTAGATTTTGCCACAAGTGACGACAGAAAACTAACGGTAATCCGAGCCTCAAATGAAAGCGGAAAAACGACAATCTTAAACGCGCTTCAGTGGGCTCTGTACGGTGATAACGCATTACCGAATAGGGGTAGAGGATACCGCCTATTCCCAATTGATTGGGACGCTCCGGATGGAAGGGCAATTCCAATAACAGTGCAGGTGGTTTTTGAGGTAACAACATCAGGATTGAATAGAAATACAACGAATCGATACCGAGTCATCCGCTCGGTAGAGGAGACGACGGATGGGCACAGACAAAACCCGAAAATAGAATTGTTTGAAGTAGCAGAAACCGGTGCTAATCCAATTCGTCCACCTGAAGCACAGATCGCACGATTATTATTACCACCTAATTTGCGCGAGGTATTTTTCACCGATGGAGACAGAGCACTCAGTTTCATTGAATCAGACTCGCCAAAAGTCAAACGGGAACAGGTACAGGAAGCTATTCGATCATTGTTAGAGCTTGACGTTATTGAGGCTGCTCTTGATCATTTAAAAAAGACAATCGCTGCACTTAATAAAGATTCAAAGAATATTGGTTCTGATACAGAACTTACCCAAATAGCTACGGAATTGGAGGAGATTGATAAAAAGATCGAACATCTTGAAAATGAAAGAGACGATGTAAAACAGCAATTTGATGAGGTAAATCAAAGTTTGACCGAGATTCAAAGAGATATTGAAACGGCTTTGGTTAAGGGAGATCAAGAGAAACTTAATCTTAAACTGAAAAAGGTAGAGACAGAATTAAATAGCATTAGAGATCGAGAAGAAAAACTGGTATCCGAACATTCACAACTCTTTAGAAATCCTGTTCTATTCCGAGATCTGCTTGCACCGGTTTTAGAGCAAAGTTTTGAAAAATTGAATGAACTGCGAGATCAAGGGAAGCTCCCGAGCCCAACGATTCCGGTTCTTGTAGAACGGCTTAGAGGCGTTACCTGCATCTGTGGAGAGTCGTTGGATAAACAATCAGAAGATGGGAAGCGTCGTAGAGAACATATTGAACGACTGATTACGGAAAGTCGGAGGGCGGACGAGCTGCAAAAATGCCTTACCGATCTCTATTACGGTTCATTAGTCCTAAATCCAAAAGATGTCACAAATGACGAACTCTGGATCACTGAATACAGTAGAATCTTGAAGGATCATGACGAACTTGAAAGTCAACGCATGGTATTAGAAAAGGATTTAGCAGCACTTGAAGTCCAACTTGAGGAGATAGGAGACACCGACATTCAGAAACTTCGTTCTACCAAGCAGGACTACACAGGTCAACGTGATCGTTTGAACGACATCCGTATAGATCATGAGAGAGAGCTTGAACGTCTGAAGGAACGGCAAAGGTCATTGACAGCAACGCATAATAACCTTATAACCAAGCATAGGAGAGGTACACGGATTTTGGCTAGATTAGATGCTACGCGCGACATTTCGCAAGTCCTTCAGAATTCCTATAAGCGAATTACAAACGAAGAATTGCAAAACGTGAGTCAGTTGATGAATACTCTCTTTTTGGAAATGATCGGTGCGGATGCCGAACAGGGGCCAATCATTCAGAATGCAGAAATCAGTAAAGATTTTGATATTCTCGTCTACGGTCCCAATGAACGCGCTTTGAATCCTGATCAAGATTTAAACGGTGCATCTCGTCGAGCATTAACGATAGCGTTTATTCTCGCTCTGACTAAGGTAAGTGAAGTTGCAGCACCAAATGTGATTGACACACCCCTTGGAATGATGGATGGGTTTGTCAAACGTTCTGTTCTCAAAACTGTAATCCAAGAAAGTTCACAACTTATCCTCTTTTTAACGCGCTCTGAAATTAAAGACTGTGAGGATATTATATTAGATAAGGCGGGACGTATAATCACCATCACAAATTCAGCACACTATCCTAATATATTGGTAAACGATCCACATATAAATGAACCCCAAGCAGTTCGATGTAAATGTGAAGACCTCGGTGAATGTGACCTTTGCATGCGAAGAACGGATGTTGAAGAGCAAATTCAAGTGGAATCTTAGGAGTAAAATATGGCACAGCAATACAATAATCCTTTCCGCAATATGACGATTATTTCACTCAAGACGCAGCAAGAAGACTACGATCATTATTGCCAAACAGGACAAGGCGCTAAAGCCGATAACACTCCGTTTCCACGGAAGGTAGATCTTTGGTTTGCGGGTCTATCTCTTGCAGTGCGGAAGAATCTTAAACCGATAGATTTAAAGAAAGAGAAAACCGTCAGTATCATTAGCGGTGAGATTTTTAACACAGATGGCTGGCAGACACAAGCGATAATGCTGATTGCGATATCTGTTGAGGAAAACTTAGAGATTGTATTAAATCCACGTCGTATGATGGATATTGCTAACAGTCTGGCAGCTGCCGGTGTCAACGAAATCGTAAAAATTCTAAGCGTTGGCCCTGAAAAAGCGATATGGAACCTATCTGATGCCTTTGAAGAGTTATTGCAGTCCGATACAGTTACAGAGGAGCCATCAGATCACGATCGACTCGCCGAAGCCCTGTTATGATGCTATAACCTTACAGAGATCACACTAACTTCAGTATAATTTAGAGGTGAATGAACTATGCAGAAAGAAGTAACACCGTTTTTAAAAGTCAATACCGAATGGACAGAATTAGAAATCCTATCCGAACCTGATGTAGTAATTACATTTTATGGTTATGCCCCTTACTTACAGGTACGAAAAATTAAGACAGGAGCAGAATATCGATTTTACATATCAGCAAAGTCGTTAGCAAAACGTCTCGAAGAACTGAGGAATAGTAACAATGGAATCTTCAAAGGAATCAGATTTAGTGTCCGTAAAGAAAGTATGGAGCAGGCGGCACAGTATGAAGTGCTTTCAAATAAGAGTATTCAGGACAGTGGCACAAGTGAGACATCTCAAGAGAATATAAGGTTGTCTGAAGATATTCAGAAAAAATTGGAACAGGTTCTCAGTTGAACTGACAAACCAGATAGATGAACTGACAAAACCGGATAGAACAAATACCCTTACAATACAGCATATTAGACCTGTTTTAAATGTAGTTCAGGCTCTTCCTAAAGAATTCAATTAAAAGCAATGGTAGAGTCACTCACAAGATAAAAAAGAGAAAATTGAATGCTTCAGTGTTGTTAATGAATTGATCTTGATTTTTCACTCAGCATCGTATAAAATATTCAAATAAATTATAAATACATGTATAACCAAATGATCCAACCGAATGTGTGAAATCGATACACATTTGCCTAGATTGTTGTCAAATCACTAAAAAAATGGAAAAGTTCCAACTAATTGATTTACAAGAACATTGTTTTAGACTTAGTATGTTACTCGGACAACTAGATCAGTTTAAGTTCTTATCGGCGTCTGATTGGCTTACCATAGCTTCAGGTATAGAAAGTGTTAAGGTGAATACTTCTAAGTTCGATTATGATATTATGTATTGCGGTTCTGCGTATGACTATGAGGAAAAACGAAGCGAACTATTGTCCCAACTATCTACCCGACTTACAATCTTCAATTTCGTATGGGGAAGTTTTGAATCTACAGCAAAGTTGTTTCCATTACCTGCTTTACCAAAATATCTCAAAAGGGGTAGTGGAAGTATTGTTGACAGATCAATCTGGTATTTGAAACAACATTATGGTCCTAAACCACGCATTGCCTTCTATGATAATACATTGTACCTACTCCGTCGATTACTAGAGGCTAATGAGTTTTATAGCAAATATTGCAAGGAAATAAAGTTACATAATTTTGCTGATTTGTCTGGATTGGGTTTACATATTGTTAGAAAAATTCGCAACGAACTTGCACATGGGAGTGCTGTAATGCCACTACCGGACGATTGGGGAGAAGATGCGAAAAAAGTGTTGAAATCAG
>VXOP01000059.1:6368-10298 GCA_009839975.1 Candidatus Poribacteria bacterium | reverse complement strand
AGTTAGAAGACTTCCTGAAGAAAATGGAAGATTACTCCTATCAACTGATGGTCGAAAAACTCACAGAAATGGAAGTTGATGAAAAAATCTCCATTACCGATGCTGACTTAATGGCATATTATGAAAAGAATAAGAGTGATTATATTGAAGAGGAAAAAGTCCGTGCAACCTGTATTACACTTGATGATGAAGACTTCGCAAATGAGACTTTAGACAAAATTCTCGCAGGTAAAGACATAAAAGAAATGGCTAAAGAACTCACAGCAGCAAAGAAAGTGGCGAGCGGTCCCGGTACAGGTCAGCAAGACCCGGGTAATACATATTTCTTTGGAAAATCTGCATCTCCTAATTGGTCAGAATTCATTGATGAGGTCTTTGAGATGAAGGTCAATGAAATGACTGAAACTGTTTTTGAAACAGATGTCGGAGAGGATACATTTTACCTGATTTTTCGCAAAGAGGAAGAGAAACCGGAACGCCAGAGAGAATTTGATGAAGTTAAATCAGATATTAATCGAAAGGTTGAACGCGAGAAAAAACGCGCACGTATTCTTGAATGGGTAGAAGAAATCTCAAACGCTGGGAAACTCAAAACCTACCCTGAGAATATACCACAAACGCTTCTACCAGAACCAGAAAATACGGAAAATGGTAAAGAATCTGACAACTAACGTCTGAAACTTATCCAAAGGAGGAAGAATAAATGAAAAATTATAGTATTGTTCACACTATTTTGTTTGTCGCACTCATTGCAACACTGCCATTCTTATATAGTTGTGGGGACAAAGCAATCGGGGCAGATGGAACCGTTATCGCTGAATTTGAATGGGACGGTAAACAGAGAATCACTCTTGAAGAGATGATGCAAGAAATCAGTGAACTGCCTGAATATAAACAACGACTATACCGAGATAAAGCGGGACTTGAAGAATACATGACACTTATGGCTGAAAGTCGACTCATCCTTTGTTTCGCTAAAGACCAAAAACTGAATGAAGACCCTGAGATTCTTAAGAAAGTACAGAATTACCTTATAGACTTAATGGTTGAAAAGATCACTGAACAAGAGGTAGAAAGCAAACTGCTCTTGTCAGAAAATGATTACCTTAATTACTATGAGGAAAATAAAGAGGATTATATTCGTCCTGAACAGGTCAAATTGATGTGTATCACACTCATGGATAAACAACGCGCAGATGAAGTTTTCGCTGAACTGAAAGCAGGGAAAGACATCGCTGTAGCAGCGCAAGAACTATCTGATAGAGGTGAATTAGTAGGACCCGGTGCCAATCCTGAAGCACCAGGGGATACCAATTATATCAGCAAAAACACCTATCCAACCGGAACAGAACCGTTCATAGAAGCTGCCTTCAATGCCGAGATAGACAAACTCCATCCTTCTGTCATAGAGGTAGAGGTACAGGGGGCAAAATACTACATGATGTTTGTCAAGAAAGAAGCCAGAGATGCCTTTCAAAGACCCTTCAGCGAAGAAGAGGTCCGCAGAAGCGTCGTCAGGAAAGCTGAACGTGAACGACGGGATATGCTCATGAAAGAGTGGACAACAAGACTCCGAGAACGAGCTGAAGTCAAAACATTCATAGACCGTATCCCTGAGGATAAACCACCAGAAGAGGAACAACAGGAAGAGGAACAGCAGACTGAAGAATCTTCTGAACAAACTACACCAGAGAAATAACCTCAAGTCTAAGGGGTTGAATGCATATACGGGCGGTGCTTTCATATTATCCCGCCCGTATATACATTTACAGTACAGAAATTATCGGAGGTGAATAAAATGAAGCCTAAAACAACAACCTCTATACTGCTTATCATCCTAATACTTTGCATCACTCTACCGACAAGTGACGCAAAAATATTTGACAAAATAATCGCTTATGTGAATGACGATGTCATAACCAAACGACGGCTTGATTTAGTCGTTAAACAACGCGCTTTCGAACTACAACAGATGCACAGATACACTGAAAGTGAGGCACTTAAAGAAGCAGAAAAGGAACGGGATGAGCTGCTTGATAGACTTATCCGAGAGATGCTAGTTTTAGAAGCAGCCTTAACGCTAAAGGTTGAAGTAACCAACGTAGAAATTGAAGAACATATCCAAAAGTACAAAACCCAATTTCAGATATCATCAGATGAAGAATTTAAGAAATTCCTTAACCGAAATGGATTAACTTTAGCAGCGTTTCGAGAACAACTACAGCGGAACTTGATGACTGAAAAACTGGTCATGGGGAGAATCTTACCACGACTACAAGTACGTGATAGTGACGTTCAAAAGTTTTTTGAAGAAAACCGAGACCAATTACCAACTAAAGCAGATAAAGTCCATTTACGAAAAATATTCATTGCTTATAAACCGTCCGACGCTGAAAGAAAAACTGCCTATGACGAAGTGAAACAAGCACTCGCTGATATTAAAGCCGATAAAACACAATTTCAAGAGATTGCACGAAGTATTTCTGCTAAACATAACCTAAATACACAAGTCGGTTTTCTAATTGAAACGACACCCGCAGAAATCTTGTCATATCCGAATGTGTTCCTTACAGTGCTTTCTAAACTGAAAGCAGGTGAGATGAGTGAACCTATTGAAGCGGAAGACGGTTATCATGTTTTCATGGTAGAAACACGAACGGATGAGCAGATTACTTTCAGACATTTAACTGTGCCATTCTCTTTCAGTCAAGAAGTTATCCAGAAAGCAAAAGATAAGATGCAGGATATAATAAAAAAACTGGAAGCAGGTGAAAGTTTTGCAGAATTGGCGAAATTGCATTCAGATGATATTGAAACCAAAACAAATGAAGGGAACATGGGTATTCTTATGCTTACAGAATTAAATCCTATCATCCGGAAGATCGTCGAACCACTTGAAGTTGGTAAATTCAGTGAAACATTGGCATTAGATAATGGACTTCATATCTACAAAGTTGAAGACCGTAAAACACCAGAACTGACACCACAAGAGAAGAAACAGATAATCGGAATCTTACGCCAACAACTTTTTGAAAAAGAATATACAGCATACACAGATTCACTGCTGGAAAACGCATATATAAAAATTAAACCAGATGCTGTACCATCAACCGAAACAAAAGATGAATAGAATCTATAGTATTCAATAGGAATCGTGTTAGTCTTATTGTAGGTCGGGTAGAGGCACGAAACCCGACATGATGTCCCTTATCAGCGATAAAGTCGGGTTTCGCTTCGCTCTACCCGACCTACAATGTAAGAGTAGACACACTACTTAGGAATCGTGTTAAGACAAAAGATATTCAGTTTTAGTAAAAGATGAGCCAACATAAGAACACGTTATTGCAAAGAACTCTTTTGCATAACATTAAATCCAAGAATAAACAACCTACACACAGGTTGTTGTTTCTATTTTCTATTCTCATTGTCCCACTCTCCTGCTTGTTATTACCGATACGGTCAATACACTCACAAACCCCTGAAACGCCTTCACAAGAATCATCTGACATTGGAACGGTTCCAGAAGTTGATACAAATGAATCTCAATCCGTCACAAAGCCTAAACAGGCGTTAGACCCGGAAACAATGACTCCTGAACCCGATACAGTAATTGGTGATGGGAATGAGGTAATTATTCAGGACAATATCGTGCGAATTCACGGTGATGCGCTTATCAAATATGATAATGTGACGTTACGAGCAGATAACGTATGGGCAGATTTCAATGAGAATCTGATGCGGGCAGCTGGCAATGTTTATCTAAAAGTCGGTGAAGAAGAGACATTCTCCGATGAACTCATCTTCAACCTTGATACGAAGAAAGGAATTGCAAGAAATGGATTTACATTTAGCGACCCCTGGTACTTCGGTGGAAGCGAAATCTTCAAAATAGAGGATAAAAAATCGTATATCCGAAGCGGCTCCCTGACG
>VXOP01000059.1:0-6358 GCA_009839975.1 Candidatus Poribacteria bacterium | reverse complement strand
TCCCTGACGACCTGTTCCCTCAAATACCCTCACTACTATTTCAGTGTATCCGAAGTCATTATCAAAATGAATCAGGAGATGATAGCAAAGAATATCGTCATGAAAATCGGTGGTATTCCCCTTTTCTATTTCCCCGCAATCCGTCGTGATCTCCGCAAAGATAAAGTCGCAAAAATTGTTGTAAGAGTCGGTACAGATAGTTATCAAGGTCCAAATATCAGCATCATCTATCCTTTCTTACGACAGAGACGATATGATGCTGCAATTCTCTACGATAGAAGTGCACGTAGAGGACAAGGTTTCGGCTTTGAGGGGAAATATAGGTTCAATGATACGAAATTTAGAGAAATATATATTCCAATTCCTCCAGACGCAACACCTGCACAACGCACGAAACTAAAAGAAAAAGCAGAAATGCTTCACGATCAACTCGAAGGTGACTATGACCGGTACTGGCTAAAACAACTTTTTCTGGAGTATCAGATTACAGAGGAAGATGCAAATAGGGCAAAAGAGGAAGCAGATAAGATACACCAACAACTTAATGAAGAAAACGCTAAATTTTCTGAAATCGCACAGAGAGAATCTGACCACACGGATACACGATACGAAGGCGGCGATATGGGATTTCTGACACAAGGCGAAACGAATCAGGAAGGTGAACCAATCCTTGACCCAATCTTAGATGAAGCTGCATTCTCTCTGAAAGAGGGAGAAATCAGCAATGTCTTAAGAACAGATACGTCATTTCATATCCTAAAGGTACAACGTATACTTGATGTCTATGGAGAAAAGGAGATAAGACTATCCCGTATCGACATTGCAGTCACCGCGAGCAATGAAACACAACAGAAGGTGAGAGAGATCGCAACAGATATCCATAAACGCGCAATTGCTGGTGAGACATTTGAAAAACTCGCTCAAGAATTCACTGAAGCAGAATTATCTGAAATCAATGAAGGAAAAGGGCTACCACTAAATGAAATGGCTTCAGGATGGCAGTATTCTGTCAGAAGATTAGAGAAACCAGGAGATATCACTGAACGAAATCCTGTTTTTTCACCTGAAGGACTCTATATCTTCCAACTCATCAAGAAAAACGAAACACCAACGTTTGAGGAAATCGCAGAAGAATTTGAAGCTGAATGGGAAACTTTCCAAGCTGAGGTATTGGCAACTCCCGATGAAGAGGAAAAGGCCACCGATACAGACAATGTTCAGGAAAACGAAGAAAAAAACAACCAACCGCAGCCTACATCAAACGGCAAGGAACAAAACATTACATCTGAAAATTCTGACAAAACCGAAGAAACTACGGATGAAGTAACTACTGATTCGTCTGACAATGAAGAAGACATGACTGCCGAGACCGATGAACATGATAGCCAACTACAGTCTGAACCGCCAGAGGATGATACAATTGATAAATCAGATCAATCCACTGAAACTGAAGAAATAAATATTGGATCGGAAAATGGAGAAGAGGAAGAAGAAAAAATAGAGGTCTATAGAAAACACGGTTTTCGCGGTAGATGGGAAGACCATAGACAGGTCGCTTCTGAAGCGCAAAGTCTCTACGCAGGAGAATATAGCAGATTAATTGATACAAAAGAGTCCTATCATATCCTCAAAGTTGACCGGAAACGTAGTTATTACGGAGATATCTATCTATACGGCGCAGATGAATACTCCTTCAGTAGGCAGGATGCTACGCGTATCGGCAGACGTTGGAATATGCGGTGGGGACATAGACAATCCTTCTTCACACCCTGGGATAGTAAGAAAGACGGTCGACGTCCGATTAGTTTTGTAGGACGGACAGCATGGCGCGCTGAGCATTACAGAGAAGAATTGAAACTACCCAATGAATCCTCAATCAATTCATTTGGGATAATCACTTACGGCGCAGCATTTTCTGCAGCAAGTGATAAAGATATTGATGAAGATGGAAACCTCCGATTTTCACGAGAAACCATCGGTGATTTTACGGGTAGACTTGAGGTCAGACATGTGCATGACTTCTCAGATGAGAACAATACCGCGCTACAAAAACTACCGCAATTAACACTGAACTTTTCCCGCATGCGTTTCAGTAGACTCCCGTTATTCGAGAATATCAATGACGGTTTAGTAAGCATATCAGAAAAAGCAAAAACAGATATACCATTCCTCTCAGTTTTCGCAATTCCTACACTGGAAGACACCAGCTTCGATATGGATATTGAGTTTGGGAACTTCTATAGACAAACATACCGTAACAAATTTAAGGAAGTAGAAAAGGACATATTCCTACAGTCTATAGATTTAGGGTTTGACCTGCGAAAACAATCAAATTTATTTATCACGCCATTACGGGAACTCAAAATAAGTGCTAATTTGAACACTAACGTAATATGGCATGCAAAAGACCAAGAGAAAAACAGGAACATCATCCGTGGTGTTTATAGTATCAGAACCCAAGCAACGAACACGCTTTTCAGAATATACAGCACAAGATTTATTCCCGGTGTCAGAAAATTACGTCATGAGATGCAATCTTCATTGACTTTTGACTATCAGCCACCCATTGATGCAAATGAAAATCTGTATCCATTTGGTCCAAGTACCTATTTCTTTGAGCGCAAAAGACTGACCTACAACTTTAACACAAACATTGAGATAAAAACCAGACGTAGTCAATCTGCACATCGTATATTTCATTTTGATACGCGACTCACTGCAGATTTCACAGAATTTGAAGCACTCTATAGACGTAAATACGAACCTATAGAAAGTGATTTTACCATCATTCCACTCCCCAGTCGTAACCTGAATATGACAGTCCGGCTTACACATGATCCCAATCCACATCCCGATGATGGGCAACAATTTAAAATGGTCGGGATAAGGACCAATATCAGATATACCCGTAAAAGTTGGAATGTGAGTTTAGGTAATTCTTTTAGTAAGCGACATACCTCAATTCGTGCTGCTCGTTCAATGACTGCCAACGGACGATACAGATTCGGCAAAGATCTGGAGTTCGATTTCAGTCTCATCTATTACCCGATAGAGCGGCAGTTTTATTCACAGCGCATCAGTATAAACCGCAATTTACACGATTGGAATTTACGCATATCTTGGAGTCGTGTCGGCATTAAACGGGACCCCCCGTTTGACAATGTCAGGCAAGATTTCACATTCCAGGTCAACTTAATAGGCGAGCCTGCAGTCTCAACGGGTATCGGTTATGATGCAACTACCGAAACATGGGGACTCCACACCCTACCTGCAGGTGTTCCGTATAATGCATTCGGCACAGGCAATTCACTCGGTAGATCCTTCTTCTAATGTAATACACATTAGGACGATTGTGCTGCTCTCTACCCCATTCATCTTGATTATTGCTGTAGCACATTCATCCTTGATTGTGCAACGTATCCATCATTTGCATGAAACTCACAGAAAAGGATTCTATTAGCCAAATCGACAGCACCAGTGGGGCGGAATGTGTATAGAAATGTAAATGCACTCAGCCTTTCCACCCTTTCCCTCTTATCCTGAAAATCCTATAATCCTGAAAAGCTTGGTTCAGACAAGTAACCATAACTGCACGCACCCCTACTCCTTGATTACATTTCATTTTTATTCATAATCATGGTATAATTAACTTCATAAGCACAACAAACAAATACTGGAGGATATGGATTGTTAAAAGTATCAAAATTTGGAGGTAGTTCTCTGGCAACTGGAGAGCAAGTTAGACAAGTCTGCGACATCATCACTGCTGATCCAGATAGAAGGTTAGTCGTTGTCTCCGCGCCAGGAAAGCGACACAGCCAAGATATAAAAGTTACCGATCTACTCATCGCAGCAGCATCAGAAAGACTGATGGGAAAAATCGGTGCTTCGGAATGTGCCGAAGCAATAGAACGTTACAGAAACATCGCGACAGAATTAGAACTCCCCGCAAAGGTAGTTGACCCTATTGCAAGTGATCTAACACAACGGCTGGAATCAAATACGGACGACACCGATCTTTATATGGATACCATGAAGGCAGGGGGTGAGGACAACTGTGCAAGACTCATTGCACAAGTGCTGCAAGCACGTGGTGTAGAAGCACACTACGTAAATCCAAAAGACGCCGGCTTACTTCTATCAGATGAACCAGGGAACGCTCAAATCCTTCCTGAAGCTTACACCCGTTTGCGAAGTTTAAGTGAACGTCCTGGAATTACGATCTTCCCAGGATTCTTCGGCTATTCACAAGAAGGACACATCGTGACGTTCTCACGAGGTGGTTCAGATATTACAGGTGCAATTCTGGCTGGTGCTGTGCGTGCAACAGTCTATGAGAATTTCACCGATGTTGACTCCGTATTCGCAGCAAATCCATCCATAGTTTCAAATCCTGCTCCGATCTCAGAACTCACATACCGTGAAATGCGGGAACTCTCTTATGCAGGTTTTTCAGTATTTCACGATGAAGCACTTGAACCTGTATACCGCGCCATGGTACCAGTTCACATCCGTAATACAAACAACCCGGATGCAGCAGGAACACGAATCGTCCCGAAACGGACAGCAAATGATAACCCCGTTGTTGGCATCGCTGCAATGAATGATGTCTGCTGTGTCTACTTAAGCAAATATCTGATGAACCGCCAAATCGGTTTCGGTAGGCGATTGCTACAGATTTTAGAAGCTGAGAATATCTCTTTTGAACATATCCCTTCTGGAATTGATAATTTGTCTGTAATACTCCGTGAAGAGAACCTGCCGCTTGACAAAGAGAAAAGAGTCGTAGAAAAGATACGACAAACACTTGCACCAGAAGACGTTTATGTCGAACGCGACCTATCTCTCATCATGGTTGTTGGCGAAGGCATGCAACATACTGTCGGTGTGGCATCAAGAGCAACACGGGCATTTGCAAACGCAAATGTCAATATAGAGATGATAAACCAAGGATCAAACGAGGTCAGTATGATGTTCGGTGTAAAATCAACAGGGATGGAAGCTGCAGTTCAAGCACTATATAAGGAATTTTTTAATGGTAGTCATAACAGCTAAACAGAGCGAATTAAACGATGGTAAACTATCAGAAACTCACGTCAAAAAGGCCGTTGAAGCGATTCGGGTTGATGGATGTGTAATCATTGAGAACATAATCAACCATAAGAATTTAGACATATTACGTGAAAGAATGGATGCTGATTCACAAAAACTGATAAAAGCAGAAAAATGGGGTGGTGCAGGAATGCTAAAGGGACATCTTCAGCAAGGACCCCCTCCTTTTGCACCTTTTATCTTCAGAGACATCGTCGCGAACCATTATGTAATCCAAGTAACAAATGAACTACTCGGGCCCGGCATCTACAATAACTTCTATAATGGAAACACGAACTGTCCTGGGAGTTCTACACAACCGCTTCATAGAGATAGTGACCATCTGTGGCAAAAGCAAAAAGTAGCGCACCCTACTGCAGAAGTAGTTGTCAATATCTCACCACAGGACACATCAGAAGATAATGGGAGTGTAGAATTGTGGCCCGGATCGCACTTGGATGTCAGTGGACGCAAAATAGATGAAGCACATGAGGCAGAACGCCGCAGAATCGCTCCGCCGATTAGAGGCAGTGCTAAAAAAGGAAGCGTCTTAATCCGAGATATGCGTCTATGGCACCGAGGAGTTCCAAACACATCCAAAGAACCACGGCACATGATTGCAATGATTCACCGAATACACTGGCTACGATCAAGAAGACGCTTAAAGTACCAAACAGGTTGCGAAGCAGCTTTTGAAAACAGCAAACTTGACCATAACGCAGAATTTGTTTCTGAGGAATTAGATGATTATCTCTTCAATCCAAAATTCTAAACAGAATCCTTATACGGCGCAATTTCATGATCAGATAATCGCTCTGACAGAAACATAAAATAGAGAATTCAAAGTGAATATGAAGAGATTTGGTACACAGACCTGTCTGAATCCAGAGCACCTTATATGCTCGAATCTTTTCAGGATAAGGAGATAACAATGAATGATCAAGTAGATTGGCTTCCAGCACAACCTGATCTAAAAACTGTTCTCAAAAGTTATCAGAACCCAATTTATTCCTTATCACAGGCAGAAATACCTGCAATCATATTGCGGAACGTATACTCGTCTGAACAGTGTCAAGGTCTTATCAATAGATTTACAAACATGGGGCTGATGCGAGACGAAGCAGATATAAGTTCTGCCGACAAACGCACGCGGATTGACATTGGAACAAGTCTTGGCAATCGCGGGGACAACAAAACACGCTTTTTAACACACGATAGAATTAACCTATATATTTCCGTGCAAATGTGTCCATTGCACTTCTTTATA
>VXOP01000335.1 GCA_009839975.1 Candidatus Poribacteria bacterium | reverse complement strand
ATCCTAATCCGTATCGCACCGGATCCTACGCGGAAACTTTCAATGAAGGGGTTGGGAAAAACCCGGTGCGATTAGGAAATCGCACCTACCGGCCTGGGGGTATTTTGGGTTTCATATTATCCCTAAATTGCCCCTTATGGTTTCTCTATTCCTATAATCTCTTGCACACCAACTAAAATCTGTGATAATATAAACAACAGAAGTCTCTGTTGTTACCACACTTTGTCCAGGAACCAACCATGTCTAAACGTGAAGAATTCATCGCAGCAATCAACGTCATCAAAGCAGCCTCACAAACAATAACACCCGAATTATACAAAGGACTCCTACAACAAGCAGTGCAGGAACACCAACTCACAATGCACGAGGCAACTGACATCATAAACGCATCAGGATTAGTTGTCGGTGAAAAAGTCAACTATTTACATATACTTGGACTCACCATAGCAGAACTCGAAAACAAGAATGAAGACACAATTGCCAAACGCGTTGACGCTGCACACAACGAACGATACACCGCATCTTTACGCGCAGGAGGATTACCCCGTAAAGACGGCAGAACACAAGAACAGTGGCGGACACTCCTCAATTGCGCAAGGGATACGCTAAAAGATACACACAAACGGCGCGAACATATTATGCCAATACTGTTCCAAGAAGACCTATCCAAATTAGCAACACTAAACGCACCAACAGAAACCGATAAAAACCATCCCCAAAATCCCAAACAGATAAATAGACAGCAATCAACCATTCTTTCAACAATACAGGTAACAGCACCACAGATTGAGTCAGTACAGATACTTACAGATCCTAATACCCCTCGCGGCATGGTGCTTATTCCCGAAGGTGATTTCCAGATGGGAAGCAACGGTGAAAATGCAAACGAATCTGAAAAACCTGTACACACCGTCTATGTGGACGCTTTCTATATGGACGAACACTTAGTCACCAACGCACAATATATGGCATTCATAGATGCAAATCCGCAGTGGCGTAAACCACCAGATTGGTTCGGTATAAAAAGAAACCGAAAAACCGCTATTGACAAACGTTATCACGATGGAGACTATCTCAAACACTGGGACGAAAAAAGTTATCCCCAAGACAAAGCCGAACATCCTGTAACGTGGATCAGCTGGTATGCCGCCAGAGCCTATGCCGAGTGGGTAGGGAAACGATTACCCACCGAAGCGGAATGGGAAAAAGCAGCTCGCGCAGGACAAAACGCAAACGAATATCCGTGTGGAAACGCCATCAACAACGCAAAGGCAAACTATAACTGCAATGCCGGGGATACCACACCTGTCGGA
The DNA here is from genome assembly GCA_009839975.1 of Candidatus Poribacteria bacterium. Classification (GTDB taxonomy): domain Bacteria; phylum Poribacteria; class WGA-4E; order WGA-4E; family WGA-3G; genus MSPOR6. Next base: position 9,017 of record VXOP01000335.1, on the reverse strand, counting down.
CAATATCAGGCAAACAGATATGGACTATACGATATGGCAGGCAACGTGTGGGAATGGTGTCTTGATGCATATCACCCACGCTTCTATACGAACCCTATACACAGAAATCCAATTGCAGATGTCAACAATCTCGGACCCGTAAATAATCAACTAACATCTAACACAATACAGAGAGTGTTACGTGGCGGTTCATGGCTTGATGCAGCACAACTCCTGCGGACAGCTTATCGCTATAAGAATACACCAACACGCACGCTTGCCGGTATCGGTTTCCGTTGTGTAAAAACGAAAACACAATAAATATACCTTATGCCAAATCGCGAAGAATTCATCATCACCGTCAACACACTCAAATCACTCTCCCAAACAATCACTGAGGAGCAGCGGAAAGGACTGCTACAACAAGCCGTTCAAGAACACGGTCTATCCATTCAAGAAGCATCAGAAATCCTTAACGCATCCGGACTAATCGTCGGTGAAAGAGTCAACTATTTTGAAGTTTTAGGGTTCACCATCAAAACGTTGGAAAATCAAAGTGAAGACACAATCGTCATTGATGTTGACACCGCGCATAATAAGTACTACACCGAATCATTACGCGCGGGCGGACTCCCGCGTCCTGATGGCAAAACACAGGAGCAGTGGCGAAATATCCTAAATCAAGCACGTGATACGTTGAAAAACCCACAAAAACGCATAGAACATATCACCGCACTCAACACAGAAACACCCCAACCAATTGACCCTATACCGAATGAAGAACACCCCATTTCTGAAACCGAAGCAATCGCACCGCCAGAAAAAACATCTATAAGCACTGCAATGCCAGATGATATGGTGCATATCCCCGCAGGTGAATTTCAAATGGGAGGCAATAACGAAGATGAAAATACACAAGGCGATCTTCTCAAAACAGTCCACGTTGATGCGTTTTTTATGGATAAGTATCCAGTGACAAACGCACAATATAAAAGGTTTATAATTGCCGTTCCAGTTTGGAGAAAACCATCAAGAAGGCTGCATCAACAAAGGTTAATTAAGAGAAGATTCCGTACTAAACCGGAATATCAAAGCTTTGACAGATATTACCTAAAAGATTGGAATGAGGACAACTATCCAGAAGGAAAAGGTGACCATCCCGTCACACACGTCAGTTGGTATGCTGCAATGGCGTATGCAAGATGGATCGGAAAACGATTGCCAACAGAAGCAGAATGGGAAAAGGCAGCACGCGGTGAATTAACAGGAAAGAAGTATCCGTGGGGAGATAAACTCGAACCGGAAAAAACATTGATTGATAAGTCAGTTGGAGAAACCATTTCTGTCGGGAAATATCCAGCAAACAACTATGGACTGTACGACATGGTCGGCAACGTCTGGGAATGGTGTCTTGACGAGTATGATCCAGATTCTTTTCAATCCTTAACAACACAGAAACTGATTGCAGGAGAAAACACGAAAGAAGATTTGGATCGCATAATATCAAACTTCTGGGAGGTGAAAACTAAGCGAATCTTACGCGGAGGTTCGCTACTTAACACTGCATCACCTGTTCAAACTACTGCTAAATGCAATAATCACCCCATGGTAACAACATTTCTAACCTTATCTTATCCCTCACATTTAGTGCCCAAAATAGGGTTCCGCTGTGTGCGGGACACTGGACTAAAAAAATCATATTACAAATTTTTTTAATATTAGAAATGACACAACCTTGAAACATCTATGGAGAAAAGAGTATAAAGATGAAAATAGGACTCATCGTGCTCTGAGTGTGCCATCCAGCCCGAAAAACCCGTTCTTAAATTCTACATCACCGTAGGGTTCATAAAAATCACTAGACACATCCACCAGAAAAATGCCGCTATATGTTTCTACATCCTTGACTTCCTGACCGTTCTTTAATTTGCAGACAGGTTCGGTTTCAATTGTAACATCTTTGAACTCAAAATCGCCTGACCAATCTTCATCTATACCACATACTAAATATTCAAACGCACATAGCCGATACCACTTTTCTATTATGCAAGTGGTATATCCGAATATCCAAATCGGAATCCCTGTAGCAGTTTCTGTCTGAAAGTTGCATTCTATCGTAGCTTGTGTTTTTCCTGCTTTCAATTCAATATCAATCCGATATGGATATACTTTAAAAAGAGAACGTCCAAGCCAGGATAACTGCCATCGATAAAACCCACTTCTGTATAATCCCCCTGTCTTTGTTCTTCAAAGATATGCGGGTATTCACTCTGATGTTCCTGCAATGCTTCAATATCAAATCGATTTTCAGAAAAGAAGTACGGCAGGTTTGTATCATAGTATTCAGGTTCTTCCTTCGCGTTTTCAATTCGTTGACATATATCAAGAAAGTCTATGCTCGGAATTTCCGCAGCTGCGTGCAAGACAGGGGAATTGAGTAGCAACTTTTCTTGTTTCTCGAGATGTTTAATATAGTCATCATAATCGGATTCTCTGTTTTTCATGAAGCAGTCCTCACTCTTTACGATTATTTTGAAAGTATTGTATCAGAACAAATGTAAGCTCGTCAATACACCATTTGCTACGGGTACGATGTTTTTATACTTGAATAGAAATCTAAATCTTGATAACATGTGTTCCAAGGAGATAAGGGATCCATCATTATTATCCTTTCTATAGTAAAGTGAATAATTAATGAGACATTTCAACGATGACGAAGAACACCCAGCGTAGGGGCGAGGTCACCTCGCCCGCTGTGAAGCCAGTCAATATTTTAACTGGCATTAATTCTAAAGTTCACTATAAACCTTAAAACTGTCCTAACGAAAGTAAAAGTAAAGCGGAGACAACTTGATGACAAACAGGAATAATTACATCCTATGGTATAACAAACCAGCAGAACAGTGGACAGACGCATTACCCGTCGGAAACGGACGACTCGGCGCAATGGTCTTCGGTGGTATCAACCGAGAACGCATCCAACTAAACGAAGAAACGCTTTGGGAAGGTGAACCTATTGATAGAAACAATCCGAAAGCATTGGAGGCACTCCCTAAAGTTCAACGTCTCCTCTTTAAGGACAAGAACGAAGAAGCAACAAAACTTGCTGGTGAAACCATGTTAGGGGTACCACCTCGGATCAAATCTTATCAATCCTTGGGTGATCTGATCTTGGAATTCTCTTATGGTGAGGAAGATGTTGCCGACTACCACAGAGAACTGGATTTGGAGACTGGAATTACAAAAACGACCTATCGTTGTGGTCATACGAAATTCAGCCGAGAGGTCTTTGCAACAGCAGTAGACAACCTCATTGTCATCAAAGTGGAATGCGACACACCTGAAAAACTCGCTTTTGACATCACTATGACACGAGAACAGGACGCTACCGTAGAAGCCGTCTCTGATAGCACCCTCAAACTCAGTGGTAAGTGTAGTGATGGCATTGTGCAATTCACGGCACTTATGCAGATTGATGCGAGTGATGGAAAGGTTGAGTCAAAAGACGACCATATCTCTGTAAGTAATTCAAACAGCGCCACCCTCCTCCTTGCAGGTGCAACCAGTTATATCAATCAGAAGGATGCCAGCGGTAATCCAGACGAACTGTGTCAAAACGACATTGCAAGGGTTACAGCAAAATCTTATAGTCAAATCCGGTCAGAGCATATCTCAGAACATCAATCCTTATTCCAGAGGGTCGACATAAATCTCGGTGCATCTGATACGGATAATCTTCCGACGAACGAACGTCTATCAGCAGTTAAGGAAGGCGCGTCAGACCCTGGACTTGTTGCACTCTATTTCCAATATGGACGTTATTTATTGATGGGAAGTTCACGTCCAAGCTCCTCTTTACCTGCAAATCTACAAGGTATCTGGAACGAGCACATGAAAGCACCTTGGAATAGTGACTTTCACACAAACATCAATCTTCAAATGAACTACTGGGTACCCGAAGTTTGCAACCTCGCGGAGTGTCATAAACCGCTATTTGATTACATGGATACACTCGTTGAACCGGGAAGCGAGACGGCGAAACGTCATTACGGGGCAAGGGGGTGGGTTGTCCATCACCTCTCGGATGTCTGGGGTGCCACGACACCCGCAGATGGTATCTGGGGAATTTCACCCATCGGATCCGCATGGTTAGCTGAGCATGTGTGGGAACATTACCTATATGGTGGGGATGTAAACTTCCTTAAGGAGCAAGGATATCCGCTTATGAAGGGTGCCGCACGTTTTATGCTTGATTTCCTTGTTGAAGCACCAGAAGGAACACCTTGTGCTGGAAAACTCGTGACGAATCCGTCCCATTCACCCGAAAACAGCTTTACGAAACCTGATGGCACGCGTTCACTCTTCACTTATGCTGCTACAATTGACCTGATGATTATTCATGAACTCTTCACGAACTGTATCGCTTGTATTGATGTGCTTGGAGATGATGCAGAATTCCGAGAAGAACTGGTAACTGCACTTGAACAGCTTGCACCGCTACAAATTAGTGAAAAGACCGGACGTTTGCAAGAATGGATCTATGACTACGATGAACCTGAACCCGGACACCGACACATGTCCCACATGTATGGTCTCCATCCCAGTTGTCAGATAACACTACGGGGTACACCAGAGTTAGCAGCCGCAGCAAGGAAATCTTTGGAAACACGGTTAGCACACGGAGGCGGCGGAACAGGATGGAGCCGCGCATGGTTAATCAACTTCTTCGCCAGACTTGAACTTGAAGAAGAAGCATACAACCACCTACAAACACTACTCGCAAGGTGCACCCTCACGAATCTATTTGATACACACCCACCATTCCAGATTGACGGTAATTTTGGCGGAACCGCAGGAATCGCTGAAATGTTACTACAGAGCCACGATGCCGAAATTAACCTGCTACCCGCACTACCAAAAGCATGGGATACGGGATATGTCAAAGGTCTACGCGCACGCGGCGGGTTTGAAGTGGATATGGAGTGGAAAGATGGCAAACTCACCCAAGCACAGATACTATCAAACCTCGGACAAGATTGCCGAGTCCGGACACCCGGACAAGTCAACGTAACCTGTGACGAAACACGCATCAAGTATTCCCAGTCAAGAAACGTCGTCAACTTCCACACCGAAGCAGGAAAAACCTATACAATATCGCCTTAAAAGTAGTAGGCACACTCCGTGTGCCGTCTCCGTATACCTATTACCCAATCGGCAAACGAGTCTGATCCGTATACGCACGAATCCGCTCATTTGCTAACTGGATATATGCTTCCTCAATATCGTATCCAATATAATGCCGATCTGCTTTCAACGCACTCAGACACGTCGTACCGCTCCCACAAAACGGGTCCAACACAATATCCCCTATGAAGCTATATAGTTCTATTAACCGATGCGGTAACGTTTCAGGAAACGGAGCAGGATGACCGATACGTTTCGCAGATTCAGATGGAAATGTCCATACACTTTTCGTCCATGCTAAGAAGTCTTCCTTATAGATGGAATTCTCCTTACCGTTCCGTTTACGAGTAAAGGTGTCTTTAGAAAAAACCAAGATATACTCGTGAACATCCCTCAGCACAGGGTTCGCCGCAGACATCCAGCTACCCCATGCCGTTGAACTCCCCGCACTGGACGCTTTATCCCAGATGATTTCACCCCGCATATAGTAACCAATATCCAGCATATCTTCAATGATGTAGCTATGCAACGGGATATAAGGTTTCCGGCCTAAATTAGCGATGTTGATACATGCCCGACCACCGGTTACCAACTTCTTATACGTCTCAGTAAACACAGAACGTAGGAGTTCCCTATATTCCTCTAACGACAAATCGTCATCATATTCTTTCTTTGCATTATAGGGAGGCGAAGTAACCATCAGATGAATACTGCAATCCGGAATCGCAGACATATCTTCACTGGAGGCACAATAGAGTTTATCAAGGTTTTCAGGAGGAATACTGTTTTCAATCCACGTTTCAGGTTCGGCAGGTACTTGATTAACGTAGAGTTTCCCCTTATAGAATTCACTGGAATCGTGATTGATCCTACCAGATGTCCCAAACGCACTTGTATACGTTCCAATCTTTTCTATTTTGCTCTTTTCTTTCATCTTTTACCATCATCCAGCTAATATATTCGTAGCGATAAGTTTCCCGCCGGTTAATAAACTCTAACTCGTTTTTCCTCCGATGACAATTAGGAACGCACAATCTTCATCAGCATAAACACTGTGAAGGATGTCATTTGTGAAGGTGACGCCATCACCTTGTTCCAATGTAATTTTCTCGGAACTCGTTGTAAAAATCATTTTACCACTAAGTGTTATGACTGTCGCCGCAGCGGGAGCAGAATGCTCTTCAAGTGTATTTCCAGCTTTCAGGACAACAAGAACAATTGTGAGTTCATCTCCACGAGCAAGGGTCAAAGAGGATCTACCAGATTTAGCAAACGCAGCTTCTGACATGAGTTCTTCAGCCATTGACAGAAGCGGAAACGACTGCATTAATGATGTGTTAAGGTCTACAGGTCTATAAGGTCTTTTGAATGATGTATCCATTGTAAACTCTCCATATTTGAAAGTGAGATTTCTGAATTATGATGTGTCTTATTCCAATTAAAGCATTAATAAACCAGTATATACAACTAAAAGGAAGTGTGCTTATTTTCCTTCAATACCGATCCGGATACCAAAAAATCACAGCCCGTTTTGGAAATAATAAATCTAAGAATGCCGATACCTCCGCAGAAACCGACGCATCCGCCTTTACCTGCTCCCAACCAAGTTCACCGAACAGCAGCTGCCAAAACACATCCTCATTCATTTCAATATCCACCGCATCCGATGCATCGTCAACGATCTGGATAGTGCCGTTCCCATCGTAACGCAACACAGCTTGTTGATTATTCACTATAGGGAATCTCACAGCAAGTCGGGAAAACGATTCATCCGCATTAGCAATTAACGTCTCCCATGCTACGACAAACCGGCGAAGCATCACAGGCAGATTAACCGCATATAGCATCATTGCAGTATCTGTGCATACCCTCACTTCTCCATTACCCGTACTTACAAGCTGCTCCACATAAGGATGTTTTGAAGAAAACATACCCCTTATCTTCTCAACCTTATTTTCAGCACACGTCTTCATAAAGTAGGATACAAACGTATCCAAAACATCTGGAGTGTCCGGTATATATCCTATCTCAAGTACCTCTGCACATGTATCCTCTATCTGAAAGTTCAAATACCCTCCGATATTCCCGTTCTTCTCTGCGACAACAGATGGCAGAATACCACGAATACGCGAAGGTTTCATATCCCAATAAGCACGAGTACGGGAAACAGTCCCACTCTGATGTGCATTAGCAATGTCGTGAATTGACGCAACAGCATCCAAATCTGTTTCTACATTGAAATTCCTAACCAACCACCCGGATGGTATTGCTGTTTCCGCATCCGCTTCACATTCCACTGAGAAACCTTGTAGAGGTAGGGATGTCCACCCTAATCTATGGTAAAATTCCTCAGGTATAATTGTGAACAGAACACCAAGGTCGTATCCTCTCGTCTTTAGATATCCGATAGTATCCCGCATCAGGGCAGACGCATATCCTACGCCACGGTATTTGGGATCAGTGCAAACACCGCCAATTCCACCCATCATCACAAGGGATGCACCGATCCGTATTCTCCGCTCCCACACACGTAACGTTGAAACAACCCTATCATTCACAACGACAACTCGCGTCTGTGAAAGCCGGTAGCTGCTATCACCTCGCACATACTGCCAATACCGTTCATGCTGGTTCGGATTAAATGCAGTGCAGTTCAGCGCAACGACGTGCTCTAATTCCGACTCTTTTGCTGATCTAATTTCCATTCGCTTATCCTAATATTATTTATTGCATTTTGAAGATAACACCTAACGCTGTATTTGGGTCTTGTATCAGTTTTTCGCATGCCGCAGCAGCTGCGTCAATCGGTACAATATCAGTGATGACCTTTTCAACACTGATTTTCCCCTCATCCATGAGTCTAAGTGCCAATTCCAAATTCCGTTGTGTTGGCCACGGTACAAACACGGGTGGATAATCTGCACCATGTTCATAATCTTCATCGTGGTAGCCAGGACCAGTACGTGCTGCACTAATCACATCCACATTACCGAGTCCCGCTGCAAACCCGTGTGTGATACTTGCTCCACCGACAATGACGATACGACCCATCTTATGCGTATCGGGTGCTGTCTTTAGCATAGCGCGTATCTGCTGGAAAGCACTCGTTGCATCACCACCGAAGGCTATAATCCCGCAATCCATACCGTAACCACGTGTGAATTCCTGTGCAATCGGTACAGGGTCTGTCTCAGAAACATTGATTGCAATATCAATACCCGCGTTCTCAGCGATACCTAATCGTAACGGAAACCGATCTAAACCCACGACATAAGCACCAGCCGTTTTAGCAATCTGTGATGCAAATTGTCCGAGAATACCCAATCCCGCAATCACCACATTCTCACCGATACGGATACGTCCGCGTTGTACAGCGTGCAGTGCCGTTGCTGCAAGGTGGATAGATGCAGCCTCCTCATACTTTACGTTATCAGGAATCTTAGCGCACAAGTTATGTGGCACACACGCGTAAGTCGCGTGTAGTGCATAGCCACCCCCCATACCTGCCACTCTATCCCCAATTTCAAATTCATCACAATCCCCCTCTATACCGATCACGACACCCGCGTTAGTATACCCGAATGCACGTTGACTTGATCCGGAACCCGGTTTTTCGCGTCTCCGTTTAATACCACCCAACTCCGTGCCAGGACTGACCATAGAGGCGTGTACCTCAATTAGCAACTGTCCCTGTTTCGGGGCAGGTGTCTCCTGTTCCTCTGTCCAGATACGTCCAGCATCATTCCGCATCACAACTTTTCTTGTTTTACGCATAATTGCTCCTCATTCTTATCAGTTTTTCAACGCTACTGTATTTTATTATATTTTAGCTTTATTGTCAATGCACCCGCAAA
>VXOP01000238.1 GCA_009839975.1 Candidatus Poribacteria bacterium | reverse complement strand
GCGTTGGACCAGTGCCTTCAAAGACATCAGCGCGGTTCATCAAGACTTTGACAGGTTTGCCTGTTTTTTTTGCAAGAAGTGCGGCCACAGGTTTGATGTAGACGTTTATCTTACCACCAAAACCGCCGCCGATTTCCAATGGAACAACTTTGATTTTAGATATGGGGTACTGAAGGATTTCAGCGAGCTGCTCCCGAACAGTAAACGCGCCTTGTGTGCTACACCAAACTGTTAACTGTCCATCTTGGTTGTAATGTGCAGTTGCGTTGTGTGGTTCAATGTACCCCTGATGGACGGTGCCGGTAACGAAATCTCTTTCAATGACTACGTCTGCCTCCGCAAAACCTTTTTCAATGTCCCCTTTCTTGTGTTGTAGGTGACTGGCAATGTTGGTTGGTCTGTCATCTTCATCACCCAATGAGGATGTTGTTAGGTTTTCATGTAGAATGGGTGCATCAGGTTCCATTGCCTTACGCACTTCTAACACTGGCGGCAGCACTTCATATTCAACGTCAATCAGTGTGCATGCTTCTTCTGCAATATGCGGATTGGTCGCTGCAACCGCAGCTATAGCGTGTCCTTTATAGAGTGCTTTGTCGCTTGCTAAAATGTTATCACAGAGGTATTTAAGGTTGACCGCACCTTCTCCAAGGTCAGCTATTTTGTCTTCTGCAGCAGGCAGGTTTTGAGCAGTAACAACCCCCTTAACTCCGGGCAGTGCTTCAGCACGACTTGTGTCTATAGAGATAATACGGGCATGTGCATGTGGACTGCGAAGCACTCTACCGTGAAGCAGTCCGGTAATATGAAAGTCTGCACCATAGATTGCTCTCCCAGTAACTTTGTCAACACCATCATGACGGATTGGGCGCGTTCCGATAACTTTATATTCTTTCTTTTCAGACATAAGGATGCTCCTTTACATAGCAGCGGCTGCATCAAGCACAGCGCGAACGATTTTATCATAGCCGGTGCAACGGCACAAATTTCCAGCTAACCAGTATCGGACTTCATGCTCCGTTGGCTTCGGATTTTGATCAAGTAGTGCTTTGGCACTCATAATAAATCCCGGCGTACAGATACCACATTGAAGTGCGGCGTTTTCAAGGAACGCATCTTGGATCGGGTGCAGTTCTTCTGGTTCAGCGAGTCCTTCAATTGTTTCTACTGAGTGTCCCTCAGTTTCAATCCCGAGAACGAGGCATGAATTGACGAGTCTTCCATCAAGGATGACACTGCATGCCCCGCAATTTCCGTTGTTGCATCCCTCTTTTGCTCCTGTTAGGTGAAGTTCATCTCTGAGAACTTCCAGCAGACTTTGCCGAGGTTCACAGAGAAATTCCACCGTTTCATCATTTATAGTGGTTTGAACGTGTGATTTTTTCGTCATAGATTAGGTTTCCTTTTATGTCTTTAGATCAGATAAGACGTTTAACGACGATAGTAATAAACATATTAAACCGCTTCTTTAACTCTCTGGATTGCCCCGTTGAGGGCACGCCGCGTCAGAACACCGACAAGGTGTGTCCGCTGTTCAGCCGTTCCCCGCATATCACTAATTGGACGGGAAATGCTCTGTGCGGCTTGTGCAGCCTCATCAATGACAGAATCGGATATCTCTCTACCTGCCAGGAGCGTGCTCGCTTCTTCAGCAAATAGCGGTGTCGGTGCAACAGCAGCAAGTGCGATCCGTGCAGATATAAATCTCTCTTTTGCTGCATCTAACACAACGGACGCACCTGCGCCAACGACTGCGATATCCATCTCGTTACGTGGGATAAATCTTAGATAATAGGAACTTGAATTCTCTTGTGGTGCTGGAATCTTGATGGAAACAAGCATCTCACCCTTCTCAAGTACTGTTTGTCCTGGGGCGGTGCAGAAATCTTCAACAGGTATTTCTCGTTCTCCGTTTGGACCTGCGATGACACAAGTTGCCTTCAATACGATCAGCGGTGGAATAGCATCTGCGGCAGGTGAAGCGTTACAAAGGTTGCCGCCTATCGCTGCGCGTCCCTGAATAGCAGTGCCACCGATAATCGTTGTCGCATCAATTAATCCAGGATACGCATCACAGATGTCCTCAACTGCATATATCTGATAACAGGGAACTGCTGCACCGAGCGTCAATCCGCTGTCAGCGTTATAGTCTATCTCATTTACTTCGGGGATGGATTTGATATCTATCATCCAATCTAAGTTACGTTTTCCTTCTCTAACTTGAACGATAAGGTCAGTGCCACCTGCGAGGATTCTGGCATTTTCACCTTTCTCATCAAGCAGTGTGACAACTTCGGATACCGTATTTGCAGCGATATACTCAAATGCTTGCATAACCACACTCTCCTTTTGTGGGATATAGGTATATTGTGTTAATCTGATTTGAGATTAGATTATATCTATAATTGCGAAAAGTTGCAAGTGTTTTTGTTGATAAACAGATTGCTTTTCTTATTGCTGATGTGGTATAGTTCTTATTACTGATGTGATGAAGAGGAGAAAAAGAATGGTGGAGGATACCAGACTTGAACTGGTGACCCCTTGCATGCCATGCAAGTGCTCTCCCAACTGAGCTAATCCCCCACCTGAAAATACAATTAAAATGATAACATATTTCTCCTGCAAAAGCAAATAAAATGTTAGAATATTGCGTTGATTTTGTGGTATTTCTATGCTATACTCTGCAAAACGTTTTATTTCAATATCTGCAGAAAGAGATGATTCGTTTCTTGATCTATCAATCTATGCAAATTGTGAGAATAGAATCCAGAAATTGATTCTAAAAAAGGAGCAATAACAGACCATGTTCACCAAAACTGACATTGAACGTGAAAAATTAAACCAGAATACTCCTTTTTTCGAAAATGTCCTCGCGCCAAATAACGAAGAACAACACCTGCTTTTTGCACTTAAGAGTCTCGGTAAGTTACCGGAAGGATTTGATGGACAGTTGTTTCTACCTCTATTAGAACATCAGAATCCTAAAATTCGGTGTCTTGCAATAAAGAACCTCGGTAAACTAAAAGACGAGAAGTATTTGACAACACTCATCGCGTTTGCAGAAATCGAAAAAAATACAACCACGCGTCGTGAAGCTGTATCAGCGATAGGTAGACTTAAAGCTGAATCAACAATTCCAGTGTTAAGTACGTTCACTAAAGATACAGACCCAAAAATTATATTACAAGCACTGCGTGGATTGCTTTACTTTAAAGAACATCCAGACGTTAAAGAAACTATCACTTCATTAGCTGCACATCCAAACGAAATAATTCGTGAGCAGATTGAAAAAGAGATGCGACATACTGTTCCATCAAATCCATCTAAAACACAAAACCATAGACATAGTCCAAACCCGCTTAAGAACTTAATGGTTTGTGCAGATGTTCAGGATGTTACGAAAGTTATTCCGGATGAGTCAATCCATCTTACGTTCACTTCTCCACCGTATTATAATGCCCGCGATTACACCATATTCCAGAGTTATAACGCATATCTTGATTTTCTATCAGATGTATTTAGAGAGACGCATCGTATAACCAAAGAGGGCAGATTCTTTGTCCTTAATACTTCACCCGTAATTGTTCCACGAATAAGCCGTGCACATGCCAGCAAGCGATATGCAATCCCTTACGACATACATCCGAGATTAACCGAAATGGGATGGGAGTTTATTGACGACATTGTGTGGATGAAACCCGAATACGCTGCAAAAAATAGAAATGGAGGTTTCTTTCAACATCGTAAACCCCTTGGATATAAAGCGAATTCTATTACTGAGAACGTCATGGTATATCGTAAAAAGAGTGACAAATTAATTGATTGGAACATCCGTCAATATGATGATGAAACTATTGACGCCAGTAAAGTATTTGGTGAGTATGAAAAAACAAATGTTTGGCAGATCAATCCTGCAACTGACAAAGTTCATCCTGCTATTTTTCCACCCGAATTAGCTTCCCGTGTCATTCAATTCTATTCATTTAAAGGTGACCTCGTCTTTGATCCATTCGGAGGAAGCGGCACTGTCGGATACGTTGCCCTCACACACGAGAGAAATTATCTTCTCTGTGAAAAAGAAGTAGACTATGTTCGTCAAGCAGAGAAAAAACTTGATGCCGCACTGTTTCCAACATTAATGCCTCGCATTTTATCCTTAGAAGAGTTACAACGTGAAATGTCTGAAAGGAATTGTGATCTATGACTGTTACTGGAGCAGTAATCAAGAATATCATTCGTAAACTCTTTGCTGGTAAGGATTACCGTTCTGAAGTCTTGGCTTTGATTAATGCAGAATTCCTTCAGTTTGCTGTTGATTTCTTCAAGCGCGTAGCATGTGCAAAGTTGGACAATGAATCTGTAACAGTCGATTGGTATAAAAAGGAGTTTCTTAATTCTGATATATATCGTCCCGAAGAAATTGCGATACACTCAGGACTGAACAAAAAGACTATTACGAATACATACAATTCGGCAAGGAAAGAAATCGTTTTGGATGCCTCCTATGAACATTATGATACGCTCTATTCAGCGATTAACAGTTTGACAGAACAAGATGACCTTGATTTAAAAGAGATCTTATTTAACACCAATTCTAATTCTGATTTGTTGATTGAAATAGAATGAGAATCTTAGGTATAGACACCTCCACCCCTATCGGCAGTGTTGCCCTCATAGAAGACGATAACATAGTCGCTGAACACACACTCAACATCGTCCAAGCACACTCCTCCAGACTAATGCCTGCCATTGATACCGTCCTGAAATGGGGAGAAATAACACCACATGATTTAGATGGTTGCGCTGTCGGTATCGGGCCCGGTTCGTTTACAGGTGTCCGGATTGGTGTCGCAACAGTGAAATCTCTCTGCTATGCAGTTGACAAACCAATCGTCGGCGTATCAACTTTAGAGGCAATCGCCTATAATCTCAGGTGGACTGAAGGATTGATCTGTCCGATACTTGATGCCCGACGCAGCGAAATCTACGGTGCTATTTTCCACGGGGGCACAGAATGGCAACGTATAACAGATGACCTCTGCTTGCCGATTGATGCATTCTTAGACAAACTTGATAGGCACACCACACCAGATTCTACGATTGTCTTTGTAGGTGACGGCCTAACGGCTTATGGGAATGCAATTCAAGAAAAGTTTGATAAGACAGCACCCCAGGGACAATATAAACGGGCTGATGCTATTTTCAATGTGCCGCGTGGTGCAGCAATTGCCAAACTCGGTGCAAATCGTCTTAATCAAAACGATATTGATAGCTATTGGACTTTAGTACCAAATTATGTTAGAATTGGGTTGTATTAAATAGAGGGATCCACGCTTATAACTTAGATGAACCGTATTTTCAAAAACACATCTGCCCTTTTCGGCGCACACCTTATCGGTCGCCTCGGTGCACTCGTAATAACGATTTGGCTGATGCCTCGTTATTTCACAGAGAATGAATTAGGCGGCTTTTTTGTTGCAATCGCACTGACAAACCTTATCGCAAGTCTCACAGAACTCGGAATAAACAATCCTTTAGTCCGAGAAATGACACTAAATCTCTCAGATACGCGTCACTATCTGGGAAACTCCCTACTTGTCCGACTTGTCCTCTCCATCGCAGCATTTACTCTCATGATAGTTTCTGCAATGGTTCTGGGATACGAACCTATAATCCTGACGATGATACTCTATTTAGGATTGTCAGAGATTGTGAATTCTCTCGCGCAACTCTTTAGAGCCGTTTTTCGGGCACATGAGGAGATGAAATATGAGGCATGGACGGTGGTTGCTGAACGTGGCACTTATGTCCTCGTCGGCGGTGCTGCAATTCTACTCGGATATGGGATTATTAACGTTTGTCAGGTCATGTTGATTGCCAGTGGTATCAACCTAATATTGAGCATCGGATATACCAGATACCGTTTCACACCACTCGGATTTGCCCCCAGCCGAAAGATAGTGGTAACAATCATGCAACAGGCGTTGCCATTTGCTGTTGGCAACTTGTTCAATCTACTCTATTTTCGGATTGATGCTATCATGTTATCAAAACTCAGTCCGGATGGTTTAGACGCCAACACTTGGTATGGTCTGGCGTATAGTATTGTCAATGCTCTAACGACTTTACCCGGTGCATTCATGATGGGTGCCATGTTTCCCATCCTTTCTCGTTTGTATGTAAATGAACCGGACAGGTTATCACATGCATATACTTTCAGTGTACGGTGGATGGTGATATGTGCTGTGCCGTTAGCAGTTGGACTATCGATTATCTCTCACGACCTAACTGCCGTACTGTTTCCTAAATATACTTCCGACGTCTTAAGCAAAATTGGGACAGTATTACAATGGCTAAGCGTGACAGGGGGGATGGTCTTTTTGACGACCGTTGTATTTGCCGTGTTGCGTGCAGCAGACAAACGCGCTGTGTTTTCTATCATTATGGGAACGACTGCACTATTGAATATCTCACTGAACTTTTTTCTTATACCACGTTATAGTCACATCGGTGCAGCGATAGCATTAATCATCAGTGAGATATTCTTAATAATCATAGGGTTCGGCTATATCTCAAAGCGGATCACGAAACTTGATGAGATAGTCTTCATTCCCAAAGTACTCATCCTGTCAGCCGTTATGGGTGTAGGACTAATCTTGCTAAAAGGCATCCTATCGGTTTGGATATTGATTCCGTTAGCTATGTTGTTTTATGGTGGTGGGATTGTCATCTGGAAAGAATTCCAAGTACACTTTGAATCAATGGTATGAATACCTTCAACAAAGTTAAGCAGATTTCCGTTCCTTAAGAAGTTCATGCCGCAGCAGCATCAGCTGCGAAGCCTGCAAAGTCTCTAAAGCGTACATTCGTCCTTTTAAGTCACTAAATTCTACCTCAAAAACACCCGGTTCATACTCTTCAACGATAGTACCAACTTGTCCACGGCATATTTTGAGTTCAGGTATGTCTTCAATAAGTGCAACCGTATCAAGTAGTTTCATTGTATTCTCTCTTATGCTCTCAACATCTATACAAGATTCCTCCGAACTATAATTTCATACAACTGCAACACTAAGAAATGGCGAAGGTATTTGCCTAATATGGTTAAGTTTCAATGTATGCAATTTGTTTAGGTTGAATGACTTTTAGCACCTCGCGTAACTGTGGCATCAAAGGAAGTAGACTGTCTAATCTGTTTCTATAAGCAACAAGCACAACAAGAGCAATATTAAAATTGATAATGTTCTGTTGATATTCAATGTTTCTGTCTGCAGTAAGTAAGACATCAAATTCTTTTTCTGCAATGTGGAGCAAGTCCCCATTTTCTAAACCAGACCAACCTTTTTCTTGAACCGTGAAAACAGTATGTTCCTTTAACACATGTTTAAGTTTTTTAGGTAGACATTCATCAATCAGAATATGCATGGGCTTGGGTGAGTAGAATGTCCTTTGCTAATTCCAACGCTTGTATAGCTTGTTTGTGACTTACAGAAGGAAAATCTTCTAAAAATTCTTCCAAACTATCGCCTGCTTCCAAATAGTCAATAAGGTTTTTGATAGGAACACGCGTATCCTTGAAGACAGGCGTGCCACTCATAATGCGAGGGTTGCAGGTAATGATGTCTTTAAATGCTTGTGTTTTTTTTTCATCATAATACATGAGGAAATCCTCCTAATAGTGTGTTAATGTAGGATACCATATTAAACACGTCAATTGCCAACTTTTGTCTATCTTATTGATACATTCAACGCGAGTTTACTCTTGCAGGAAGCAGGCACTGTCAAACATATAATCTTTGCAACACCTGAAAATAATCAGGAAACGTCTTACGCACACAATCAGGATCATTGATCCGTATCCCAGGTACTTTCAAGCCAATGAGCGAAAATGCCATCGCTACACGGTGGTCATGATAAGTATCAATAGCAGCAGGAGTGATAGGAGAAGGTGATATCTCAAGTCCATCTTGATACTCAACAACAGGTACACCCAACTTTCGCAGCTCTGTCACCATTGCATGAATTCTGTCGGTCTCTTGCCAACGTGTATGCTCAATGTTGCGGATGCTAACCTTACTATCAGCGAAAGGTGCAATCGCAGCAAGGGTTAGTGCAGTATCCGATATATCCTTCATATCAACGTCAATACCCCGCAACTGATCCGGCCCACGAACGGTAATACCGTTGTCAGAGACATCAACCTGGCATCCCATCTGCTCCAAGACTCGCACAAATTGCACATCTCCCTGCTTAGAATCCGTGTGAAGATGTTTCACAGTGACACATCCACTCGTGATCGCAGCAGCACCAAAAAAATAGGACGCACTGGAGGCATCCGGTTCAATCTGATAAGCACGCGGTTGATACTGTTGCCCATCTAATATAGAAAAGAGTTTATACCCCGTGTTGATAACCTCAACTCCAAATGCTTTCATCACTGCCATTGTAATATCAATATAGGGTGTCTTGAGATCCCCAGTAACTTCAATCTCCATACCATCTTTCGCATAAGGTGCAACCAGCATCAGTGAGGTTAAGAATTGACTGCTCTTGCTGGCATCAAGTTTCGTCTTGCCTCCTTTAATGCCGTTAGCATTTACAATAACAGGGAGGTGTTCATTCTCAAATTCAGTCCGTACCGATACACCCAACTGATGCAGTGCATTTACTAAATCAGAGATAGGTCTCCCGTGGCGCATCGGTTCATCACCATCAATGACGAATTCACCATGTCCGAGGGAGACATAACTAATCAGTGAACGGGATGTTGTACCGGAATTTCCGATATAAAGTTCTGCATGTTGAATAGGAATGTTCCCACCGTTTCCTGTGACATGGAAAGTGTTCTCTTCCTTATCTTCCACGATACACACCCCGAGACTTTGTAAGGATTTACACATATAGTGCGTATCATCACTAAAGAGCGCACCGGTCAGGGTGGATTGTCCATCAGCAAGTGCAGCGACCAATAGCGCACGGTTCGTAAAACTCTTTGAACCTGGCACTTCTATCGTAGCATTAGGTGGGTTTTTGATAGGTTGAATTTCAATCATTATGGTCTAAGCATAGATCCCTAATTCAGCAAGTAGATGCTTGAGTTCTTCTTTCGCAGCATCATCCAAAGGTAATAAAGGACGTGTCGTATGTGCCTTGCAAACACCCATAATTTCCAGACATGCCTTCAGACCACTTACACCCTGTCCATACCTATAGAGTTTGCTAAGTTTCATCATCCATCTTTGGAGTCTGTCGACTTCATCAATATCGCGTGTTTTTGCTGCGGTGTAGAGTGCCACGGCTTCTTTCGGTGCGACGTTTGAAATTGAGATAATACCGCCATCAGCACCGAAAAGCACAGCAGCCCCGATAAGAAAGTGTGAACCGATCATAATAGAGAAATCGTCGCGATCCCCTAACAGGGATAATAGATTCAGACAGTTTATCCAATCACCAGAACTGTCTTTCATACCAACGACATTATCACATTCATCTGCAATTTGTGCAATGACATGCGGTTTAATAGCAGTTTTTACCGTAGATGGAATGTTATAAATCAGGATGGGTAGTTCTGTGCTATCTGAAAGTGCTTGATAGAATTGGCGGATGTCAGCATCATCAGTGGAGGGATAATAGTAGCAGGGCGTAGCAGCGACAGCGTCTACGTTAAACTGTTGTGCAGTTTCAATGTTCTGTATCACCCGTTGTGTACTTGTGTCCATAACACAACAGACGATAGGGACGCGTCCAGCGACAGTCTTCGTTGCAATATCCATTGCGCGTTCACGTTCCGAGTTAGTCAATGTAGTAAACTCTCCTGATGCCCCTAACAGATATATACCGTGAACCCCGTTGTCTATCAGTCGGTTCAGCTGATTAACAAATCCGAGTTCATCAACACGTTCCTTTTCATCAAGTGGTGTAACCGTTGGTGAAAAAATACCTTCATAACGTATGTCCATAGCTCCCTCCAATGTTTTGCTCAATAGTAACATAATAGCAGTTTACCAGAACAAGAACAAAATGTCAATTCTTCCGTTTTTCGATTGACTACTCTGAGACAATAAACTTGCTTAGGACAAAAAAACACGTTAAAATCTATGTAGTTCAATATAAAGTTTCAAACGTGATGTTCAAAATCTACACTACATAAAGAGTTATGACTGGTATTTGTCTACTCCCACAGATATCGGAATACATAAGATCCTATCGCGTAAATTTGAAATTGTGTGCGAGTGATCATTCTACGGAGACACCAATCCTAACTCCATCCAATCACTCCTAAATCGGAGTATTTTCAGATGAAGAGATCACTGTTTTTCAACTTGCTTACGCTATTTCTGATTATAACGCTTTATTTACCCGATACTATTGCTCAATAC
>VXOP01000209.1 GCA_009839975.1 Candidatus Poribacteria bacterium | reverse complement strand
TTTCTCAGTTGCTTTTAAAGGACATTCATCCTATAATAACGAATAAGAGACGATTGAATGTGTAATACTATAGTGCAATAACCTGGACCAAAAGCAAAGGAGCAAACATGTATAAATGTGCGATTTTAGGGTGTCGGGGACGTGCCCGCGCTCACGCCAGAGCTTATGATAATGTCAAGAATGGTAAACTCGCTGCAATCTGTGATATGAAGGAAGACTTACTCAACGGGTTCGGTGATGAATTCGGTATTGATTCTCGCTATACAAATTTAGACGAAATGCTCTCTAAAGAAAAACCCGATCTGCTACACATCGTGACTGCCCCGGTTATGCGCGGAACGAACGAACGTATCCGTTATCCACTGCTGAATCAGGCATCAGAACACGATGTGCCTTCGGTTATTATTGAGAAACCGATTGCTGTAGAGAGTGAAGATTGGCGACAAATCCACGAACTCTCAAAACGAACTAAAACTAAGATTGCTATCAATACGCAACTGAATTTCCATCCGAAAAACCTTGAACTGAAACGGGATGTTGCAGAGGGAAAGATCGGTGCTATCAAATTCATTGAAGCAAGTGCACGAAACCCGCCTGTGGATCAAGCACCGCATGTGCTGCAGTTAGTTTCATCCTATATTGATAACTCCCAACCTGTAAAGGTTATGGGACAAATTGCAGGTGTTGGTAATCTGGATGGGGCGCAACCATCTCCTTCAAACGCAACAGGAATTGTAACATATCAGAATGGTGTGCAGGCTTCAGTCGCATTCGGTCCAGAAATGGCACCGCGTGTTAGCGAGAATACAGGTAATAATCAACATAAACGTGTCTGTGTATTCGGTGAAAAGGGTTTTGTTCATTGGCGTTTTAACGGTTGGGACCGTTATACACCGGACGATGGATTTGAAAGTGGCAACCACGGTTATGGTGGTGAGAATTCAGTCGCACAAACCAATCTAACCGAAGCGATGTTCGATTGGCTTGATGATGAAAGCAAGGTACATCCAACTAATCTGCCACAATCTCTCGCAGAGTTCAATCTACTCCTCGGTATCTACTATAGCGGATTAAGTAATACGGTCGTCAACCTGCCTTTTGATCCTCCTGATGGCTTGATGGATATGTTCCGTGAACGATTATAGAATCGTTCACATAAGAAGGAATAATTGAAGTGGATAATGACATCATCTACATGGACAATCATGCAACAACACCTATTGCTCCTGAAGTGTTAGATGCAATGATGCCATATTTAACAACACATTTTGGTAATGCAGCAAGTTCACATCTCTACGGAACGAAGGCAAAAGATGCCGTCAATAAGGCACGTCAGCAGGTGGCTAACCTACTTGGCTGCTCACCAGAAGAGATAGTCTTTACAAGTGGGGCAACTGAGTCCGATAATCTCGCTATCAGAGGAACTGCCTATGCACAGAAAAACAACGGAAACCATATTATCACCACTACTGCTGAGCATCATGCAGTGCTTGATACATGTCACGTTTTAGAAAAAGAGGGTTTTGAAACAACATATCTACCAGTAGATAGATATGGAATGGTAAACCCAGATGACGTTGCAGCCGCCATAACGTCAAAAACGATACTGGTTACTATCATCTATGCTAACAACGAGGTCGGTACTATTAATCCAATCCGTGAAATCGCTGATATTGCTTCAAAACACGGTGTACCGTTTCATTCTGATGCTGTGCAAGGTATCGGTAAACTTGAGTCAGATATGGACGTATTGGGACTTGATATGGCATCAATCACTGCTCATAAAATATATGGACCAAAAGGGGTCGGAGCATTATACAATAGAACTGGTAACCCTTTACAACCGCTCTCCTACGGAGGGGGTCAGGAAAACGGAATCCGATCTGGCACACTCAACGTAGCAGGGATCGTCGGTTTAGGTGCAGCATGTGAAACATCCCAAATTGCTATGACAAACAGAATCGAAATAGAACATGTAAAACCTTTACGCGATAGACTACATCAAAAACTTACATCGCAATTACCCGATATTCATCTAAACGGACACCCTGAGAAACGTCTACAAGGGAACCTAAATGTTAGTTTTAGGGGTGTGCAGAGTCAATCGCTCTTGACAGGACTTAAGAAAGTTGCTGTCTCTTCAGGCTCAGCATGTGATTCTGAAACTGTCAAAGCATCACATGTGTTAACTGCGATGGGAATACCGAATGAATTAGCCTTTACCGCTGTGCGATTCGGTTTAGGACGATACAACACTGCAGCAGAGACAGACATCGTAGCAAATGAAGTCATTAAGGTTGTTAATCAGTTACGGGAGTTAATACCTGACTAATAACCGAGTCGTTAGTCTAATACAAGGAGAAACCAATGTCAACTACTGCAGTGCCAACATATCTGACTCCGGAAGAATACATCACTGCTGAACGGAAGGCAATGATCAAGAGTGAATATTTCAGCGGTAAAATAATAGCGGATTCCGGTGCTAGCCTCGAACACAATCTGATTACGGTGAATGTTGTTAATGAACTTTACAATCAACTGGTAGAACATGGATGTCGTGTTTTCGGCAGCGATATGCGTGTCGGAATTGGTTCAGGTATGTCCTATTTCTATCCGGATGTTTCTGTAGTCTGTGATACACCCCGATTTGAAGATGATGTCCTTGATATACTTCTTAATCCAATAGTCGTAGTTGAAGTCCTTTCGCAATCAACCGAGGTGTATGATAGAGGAGAGAAATTTAGACGTTATCAACAGTTGGAATCGTTACAAGAGTATATCCTTATTTCACAAGAACGAGTCCAAGTTGAACGCTATCAGCGTCAGGTAGAGAAATGGCAATCTCAGGTATTGACATCAATTGAGGATACAATGAAACTTGTCTCAGTCAATGCGGAAATTCCTTTGCATCAGATCTACAGATTTGTTGAGATAAATGATTGAAGTTTCTCTAAGAATTTCCTTGTTTCATGAGACTGTAAGTTTGGTAATAGCGATACCTTGTTCACCAGCAACAGAATAGAGCAGCCAGGTATCGTCACCTTCAGTGTAAATATCGGGGTCACGGAGTTGATGAACTCTTTCCCTATCAAGACCGTTCGTTGATGGCACAATCGGTATATCCACACCTTCAAACGCATACTTTGGGGCAATGACCTCTGTCGGTGGCGATGCTTCCCAATCGTTCCAATCATCTGTCAGGTCCACGGTGCTTTTAAGAATTCGTTCTGGGGTATCTCCATATAAAGAATAATAAACAGTGAGTGTATCATCCACAAGATGATTAGCAGTATGACGTGGGGTGCCATCCCTCCCTTTGCCTCGGAAGAGTGGTGCTTGACGTCTTTCAAATACTGTTGTCCATTCGGGTGTTTTGCCCCGATTCAACAGATTATGATTCGTCGCGTAAGGAAGTCCGTTCCACCAGAAGACACGGAAATAGGGTCCCTGCTGTTTTTCTAAAGTTTCTGATGCAGTGTAATGTATCCCATCAGGAGAAGTCGCCCAACACGTTGCTTGTCCTCCCCGATAATTACCGTGAAAATACATAATGAATCGCTTGTTTTCTGCATCTATATGAACATCTGGAGAGGCGATGTGATCACATCCTCTAAAAACGGTTTTGTCACGATGCAATGCACCAGGGGCATAAACCGTATAAGGACCTTCTATTTCATCAGCATAAACTAAACGGATATAAGCACCGCGATGATGTGCGAAGTAGAGATAATAGTTGCCTAACGGATTCTCCACCCATTCTGGTACCCGCACAAGTGATGGTCCATTGATGTTTGAAAACCCGTGTTCTCTATCTATATCTGGTGTATCTGGGTCTATCAGTAGAATTCTGTCCATTTCAACTCCTTCTGTTCGATCCTATTCTCCTGTATCGACTTGAGTTAATTTCAACGATTTTCTCACCGCATTCCGAACTATTTCACATGTCTTCACAGCATGCTCCAGATTCTCAGCAGTTGCTGACTTCCCTGGATAACGTATATCAACAGCATGATTAGAGAGTGTTGAAAAGTCTTGATTCCAGGCTTGCCATTCAGGAATAGATGGAACGATCAAGTTTAGTAGGTCCTCTAACTTGTGAGTTCTTGGAGCAGGGATATTTGCTTCCTGCAACCATGCCTTTAGATATTTTTCTATACACTGTTGCGCGTGGAAACAGATGACACTTTTACTTGAGATAGGACTCGGCAATAGCAACTCAACTGTAATGTAATCCTCTTCAGCCTTTTCTACCCATTCCAGTGTTAAGGGGTTCATTTGTCCCTCTTCCTTAATGAAGGTTGTATCAAGGGAATCAAGTTGTCCATAAAGCACTTCCCCTTTTTCTGTGATTTCACGTAGGAACCAGTCGTTATGAGAGACCCGGTATGCTATCTCCTGCGGAGACCGTACCAATAGATCCAGGCTGAAACGGTGGGGGATACGTTGTCCGATCTCTCCCGCTTGACGAGTCGTTTCCGATTCGGGTATATCCATCACGACTAACAGATCTACATCCGAGTCTTCTGTTGGCGTGCCGTACGCGTGTGAACCAAACAGAATAACCTGTAACGGATCGAATTCACGAACGATGTCATCACATGTTGCTTGAATATCTTTTTTGGAAACCATAACATCTCTCCATGCTAAAAGTATAGCATGTCCGGGGATAAGTGTCAATAGAGTCAAAAAATTGTTGTTTTTTCAAACAGTTTTGTGTAAAATGAAATAAAAAGGACAACAAGGAGAAATGAGATGACACCAGAAGTCGCTTTGGAAACACGGAATCAGATGCTGCGAGACGGTTATTGTATCGTTGACAATATATTGACAGCGGAATTTTTGCAGGAACTTCAAGATGAAACCGAACGTCTCATCGCTGAACATGTAGAGCCAAAAGAAATGGTCTACCAAGGTCAGCATGTGAATGTACACGGTGCACATAATCCACACATTCAGAAGTTGCTGGAATGGCAACCATCATGGGATGCTTTAGAGCAGCTCGGTTTTGGGGACTTCGCTGCTTCAGGTGGTGTCATCATACTGACAAAAGAAGCCGGTGGACCTCCGTTATATTGGCATCAAGATTGGATGCGCTGGAATGATCCCCTTAGTTGTTCACCGTGGCCACAAACTATCTTTCTCAATTACTATCTTACGGATACGACACGAGAAAATGGGTGTTTAAAGGTCATCCCCGGTACACATCTCAGACGTATTGACCTACACAACCAACTTGTCCCTGCACATGAACAGGGTGCACGGTTTCTTCCTGAAGATGATCCCATCATGTTCAGTGACCACCCAGATCAAGTGGATATATTTGCCAAAGCAGGTTCGTTAGTCATAGCAGATGCCAGGGTTTTACACGCTGCTCACAATAATACTACAGGTAAACGACGGACGCTTATATTAGCTTGGCATAGTCGCCCCAATACCGTCCCAGATTATTGGGATGATGAAATTCCTGAACCGATTGCCAATCGTGATGAAAACGGAAACTATCCCGGTTCACGAATTCCAGGTGATTATCTGAAGGCTTAAGTTTTAGAAAACACTCAGAACACATTAACTCACAAGGCATACATCACACAGACTAATTCGGGAGTCTTATCATGAAAAACTATCGAATACTTAAGATGCTTTTAATCGGTTTATGCTTGACACTACCCACCTCATCTTCTTTCAGTTTTAGTGTTGACAAAACTGGACTTGTGATCTATTATAGTTTTGACAGTGATACATTTACAAACGAAGATGTTCTGGATTTATCTGATAATGGGAACGACGGTTTTCTACACGGTAGTAATCTAAACATTGTTAAGGGGCAAGTAAATGAGTGTATAGAGTTCCCAGGTGTAGGAACAGAATACATTGCTGTCCGAAACCTCAATTATACTGAAGGTATCCCTGAACTCAGCATTGCAGTCTGGATTAAGACACCACAGAGAAGTATGATCGCTTCTTGGGACCGCAGCGACTATTTTCGGTTCGCCGCAGGAGATGCAGCAATTGTTCAAATGGAATTTGTTGCTTTTGACATCTGTTGTCCGATAGAAGATTGGCACGGTGATATAGTGGTAACTGATGACGAATGGCATCACGTCGCAGCAACTTTTGACGGTGAGATAAAACGCATTTATGTTGATGGTGAAATTGATGTAGAGCAACCTACAAACACAACCGGCAATACGATTGGTCCAAAAGCGGAAAGATACGGATTTATCGGTGTCGGTTCTGAAGCTGCTACGTTTAATGGAGCAGTCTCACCAACGGGGTGGGCATTCAAAGGATTGATGGATGAACTATTCTACTTCCATCGCGCTTTATCTCAGGATGAGATAGCACACCTTGCTAAAGCACCTACGGACCCCTTTAGCATTGAACCAAATGGTAAGTTAAGTACGACTTGGGGTTCTATAAAAGCCACAATCAATTTTCATGAATGAACGAAACTATTATTCAAACTAAATCTATCCGTATAATTAACGCGTAATTAACGCACGTCCTATAAAAGGAGAAAAAATGAAAGATGCTTTATTTTCAAGACTCCTATTGGTTACACTTATCCTAACCCTCACATCGTTTACTGTTCATGCGCAAATTAATCCTGATGAACTAGTGCTCTACTATAGTTTTGACGAAGACGCAGTTGAGAATGGTGAAGTGGTGGATTTATCGGGTAATGAGAATAACGGTTTTATGCGTGGGGGGAACCTACAATTCGTTGCAGGCAAAGTCAACGGAGCCCTACAATTTCCCGGGGTTGCATCAGATTACATTGCCGTGCAAAACCTTCATTATGCTGATCTGTTCCCAGAGATCACTATCGCAGTATGGATAAAAACTGCAGTAAGAGGTATGATAGCGTCTTGGGATCGAAGCGAATTCTACCGTTTTGCCGCAGGAGATGACCAACTGGGAAATACTACAAAAATAGCCTTTGATGTCTGTTGTCCTATAGGTGATTGGCACGGTGATACCGAAGTTACGGATGATGATTGGCATCATATTGTGGTAACCTTTAATGCTGAGACGAAACGTATTTATGTTGATGGGGAATTAGACGCTGAACAAGCTACCCATACAAATGATAAGCGGATCGGAAAGGTTATAACGCGATACGGATTCATCGGTATCGGCTCAGAAGCGGTCGCTTTTAATGGTACTGTGGGACCGAGCTGGGCTTTCAACGGATTGATGGATGAATTCTTGATCTTCCATCGAGCAATTTCTGAAGATGAGGTAACAACCCTCGTCAAGGCAAGCGGAAACCCATTAGCGGTTGACCCAGCAGGAAAATTGAGCACGACATGGGGACAGATCAAGAATAATAAGTAAGACTGGATAAACGGGTGATTTTTAACAGATCACCCGTTCATCACTTTAGACTCGCTGCAACTTAGGATGCGTCAGCGGCTGCCGCTTCCTGTATTCCTGGCCATTCACGCCAGATGTCTGTGTAACCATCATATCCATTTTCTATACAATCCACGTGACGCAAACGAAATATGACAGCATATCGGACATCAGCAGAAGCATTCGGTGCAGCGGAATGCACAATCTGATGATGTGTCAGCACGACATCACCGGCTTTACCTACTATTTGCGTTGGTCCTTCAGGTAGATCAGGCCGCGGCATGCCGTTAGCGAGGATTTCATGTCCTTCTTTCTTGAAGTAGTCCGCGAAGAAACTGTGTGATTTAGGCCATACTGTGAAATTTCCACTAAACGGCTCAGGAACATCTGCAAGATATACGACTGCCAACGCAGTGAAACCACGTCGATAAACACCTTTCTCCATGCCGTTTGTTCCACTTCCCAAACCATCCAGATGACCGCGCGGCAGATTCGGATCACGTTCTAACGGCATAGGGAATCGAAGTGCTATCTGTGCTGAACCGGGTATCTGTACGTTACCTTCACCTAACATAGATTCTGCAATATTATGGATAGGTGTTTTACTGAAAATATCAACGATCTGCGGCGCGTTCTTGATCTCGTTACAATAAGATTGTGCACGGAATTTCTCCAAGTCTGCTTGATGCATACCAACTGAACCGATAGAATGATTAATCAACTTTCGTGCAGAGTCCACCATCAACTTTGGAACAACACCAGCAACTTTAATGTAACCATTTTCATAGAAATCTAACTTCTGTTTTTGTGTTAGCATCTTATCTCCCTCCTACATAAGAGGTATCAACATTCTGATATTTCTCACTAAAAATCTGCTATGTGTGTATATTAAGACACAAAACCGTTCTCAATAGTTTAACTGAATTTGACATAAAAACGTATCTTCCATCCTGCCAAAAGACTCTATTGACATTCCCTCTGTATTCCATTAAACTAATTCAACAGACATTTTAATCAAATTAAACTATCTTTTCATATCTAAACAGACTCTTAACTGCAACATCACAAGATATAAGGAGAACTTTTAATATGCCTGCCATCGTAATCATAGCATTGATCGTATGTGGTAGTATTACACTTACTATTCTTGGATGTGTCTCAATGGGCACATCTTACGCTGAAAAGAAACGTGGTTTACAGCAAGGCGCGTCACAACGTGACTTGGAAGCACTTCAACAACAAGTATCAAAAATTCATGACGAAATAGATTCCCTTAAAATACAACTACAGGAACTCATCCAAATCGCTAAAGGTATCACCCAGTAATGGAAAGAAAGGGAGTAAAGGAGAGTAGATATGTCAAATTTTGCTACTTTTGCAGTCGTGCTGACGCTGACAATTATGGGGAGTATAACGTTTACAATCCTTGGTGTTGTCCATCTATTCACAAAAAATGCACTCAAGAAACGTGGATTCCATCCAAACATCTCACAGCAAACATATCAGCAGCTACAAACTGACCTGAGTAAAGTTACAGATGATCTATCTGACATTCAATATGAACTGGATGCGATTAGACCAGATATACAGCAGTTGGAATTCCTGAAATATGCAAACGAAAACGGAAACGGGACGGAATAACAAGATCTCATCAATTCAACCACTGATGAAACAGTACCTCTTCTGCTACCGGTTCGACCACCCGAAGCAAAACGCTGTCATCTTCAAAAAAGTCTAAGACCATGAAACCTGAATGTTGATGTGCGAAGAGTGTGTCATCCCCATGACTCACCGCAGTTGCTTTCTCACTGGAGCCGAGTCCACTGATCAACAGATAATCTGCAGTATCTCCTTGCAGAACTTGCAGAGAATGGTCATGCCCAGAAGCGTATATTAAGAGTGGTGTTTTCTTGGCATTTGCAAAAACGTTACGAAACTGTGCAGCCATATCTTTATAGCTGTCATTGCTCAAGTCCTGTTCCGATTTTACGAGATGCCACCGAGTTATGGGATATAGAGAACCCACGATCGGCATAGGGATCCAGAGCCATTCTTCTGCTTCCGTAACGGGAAAAAGATGTGCCTTCCAATCATAAAAACCACCATGTGGTCCATAACTCTCTATCGGATGGTGTCCAAGAACTAAAACTGGTAATGAGGTGTCTAAAGCAATCTTAAGTTCTGCAATAATATCATCATGTGATTTTTCCGGCTTTTCGTATTTGTGCAGCCACCATTGTGTATCAAGCACAACAAGCCTAACCGTTGGGGTAGATTCTGGTAGCTCCAGTGTAACGGGTCCAGGTGAGCCACTTGTAGGTAGAAAGGACGGTTTACGGGATAGAGCATCGTTGACATACTGCTCTTGAGCGCGTAATGCGTGAATTCCCTCATCCCCTGCACCACCCCAATCGTGGTTGCCGGGAATAAACAGTCCATGTGTATCCGTTGATGTGACGACCTCTAATTGTGGACCAAGATGGGTCGGTGCTTCGTGTTGCAGTTCAACTGTCATACCGTCTGGATACATATTATCACCTAAAAAAATGATACTGGTTTTTTCAGGTGCTTTCTGTGCCCATTTCTTTAACATTTCTAACACAGGTTCATCCGGTTTTGGCTGACCCGCATCACCGATTAATAGGATTCTATAGATGAGGACATTCGTTATTTCAACATTGTGTGTTTCCAATGTAGCAATATCAGGATGGTAATACGGAGCGGTATGACTGCACCCGGTAAATGTCAGGTATACCGACTGAGCAATAATTCCGATTAAGAGAATACTCCAGTAAATATAGGATCGTTTGTAGATTTTCATTTTCTTCCAAGAGCTTATGGTTGATTTTTTAATACATGATACTCACAGAAAAGGAAGTTATTGAACCAATCGGCAGCACCAGCGGTGCGGAATGTGTATAGAAATGTAAATGATACCCCATTAACCAAGCACCAGAGGTGCGAAAGGTGTATTGAAATTTTTAAAAGAAAGTACGAAAAATGTCCAGACTATAGTAAGTATTATGACATATTGT
>VXOP01000097.1 GCA_009839975.1 Candidatus Poribacteria bacterium | reverse complement strand
TGTAGGGGCGAGGTCCCCTCGCCCGTAGGGATTAGGAAACCTAACCCCTACGAAAATTTGCTTTTAAGTTTAGAATTTGATATATATCAAACTCACGTTACTTTAGGTTTGACTGATTAATATGATTAAAAATGCAATTATTTTAGCGGCAGGATTAGGTCGCAAAGTTTGGCCCTATGGAGAATTTCGGCAGAAATGCACAATTCCTGTCGCAAATAAACCGATAATTCGCCGTTTAGTTGAAAACCTCATTGAAATCGGGTGTTCAAGAATCATTGTCGTTGTTGGACACTATGCACAACAGGTCCGTGGTGCAGTGGCAGATTTTCCCAATGTTGAATTCGTCACGCAGCACCCCCTTGAAGGAACGGCTCATGCAGTCTTGACTGCATCCGACAAACTAAACAGTGAAGATTTTCTTGTTGTTTACGGAGATATTGTAACCACATCCCAAAACTTTCGTAATATAGTAAAGGCGTTTAGTATCCAAAATGCACAAGGAGCGGCATTAATTCAACCGTTAGTTGACGAGGATGCATCCAATTGGATCTGTGTGAAAACCAGAGAAGATTGTGTGACTATGATTGAAGGACACCCACGAGGCGGTTCGCATCGTCTGTGCGGGATATACGCTTTTAAAGCTGATTCAATACAGTATCTCTTGAGAAATACCGGTATTGTAACACAAGTGCCAGTGGGAGGCATGCCACCACCAGAATCTGAAGTTGCCCAATCCCTGCAACTCATGATTGATAATAATATTGATGTGTTGGCAGTCGAAACTGTAGACTTTTTGGTCGATGTTGATAAACCCTGGCATGTGTTAGAAGCAAATGGTAGGTTAGTAGATTATCTCTCAAGGCAGATTGACGAAGATCAGATTGCTGATGGGGCTAAAGTCTCTGATGCAGCAGATATACATGGTAAACTGGTTTTAGGTGAAAACACTGAAATTGGTCCGAGAGTCACCGTAAATGGCAATCTAATTGCTGGTGCAAATAACAGAATAACCAACGGCGCAATTCTGAAAGGGAACACTTTTATCGGAGATCAGTGTCGTATCAGTGATTATTGTGAAATTAAAACCAGCACAATCGGTAACAGATGCATCGTAGGACACGGGGCAGAAATGTCCGGTGTCCTCTTTGATAAAGTTTATCTATATCACTATTGCGAAATGGCTGGTGTCTTTGGTTCAGCTACAGACATAGGAGCTGCAACAGTTTGTGGAACACTCAGGTTTGATGATCGTGATACACACATTCAGGTAAATGGACGATACGAAGTGCCTACCTACGGTGCTAACGCTACTTATATGGGAGATTATTGCAGGACAGGTGTCAACGCAATAATTATGCCGGGTAGACGCATCGGATCATATAGCATCGTCGGACCAGGTGTGATTCTTTACGAAGATGTTCCAAGCAAAACCATCATTACTGTAAAACAAGAACTAATAAAAAAACCTTGGGGTCCTGAAAAGTATGGGTGGTGTTAACAAAAGGGAATACGAGACGCGTGTTCAGTTAATGGGAATTTTGAAGATAATTATAAACTTTCATCCCCGGTAGGTGCGATATCCTTATCGCACTGCTAATTTATCCCCGGTAGGTGCGATATCCTTATCGCACCGTTAAGAAAGTGTATAATTACTATAGTTAACCTTCAAGCAACTCCTTCAATAATGAGGTGAGTTCATCGTTACCTTCTGCAAGTTCAAAAGCACGTTTCTTTTTCTTCTCTAACGAATCTGTATCATTGTCATTTGAACCAGGTTCCCAAAGAACTTCAAGGTCTTTAGGATTTAAACGGTCATACGTAACCTTCACAAGAGAGTACGGATAGTTTTCTGGAATCAGGACGATCCAATCAATCGTTTCACCACGTTCTGAATACTTCCTATCAACAGTTAGGTTGGAATCCTGATATGGCACATTTTTCTTAACCCACTGTTTCCGATCAAACACGTCAACTTCAAAAGTGCCTACCTCAAGCCAATTGCGTCCTGCTCCATTAGGTTTTGTCGTAACTTCAATTCGTTTCATATCTGTATATCCCGGTTGTGGCTCAGTTGTAGCCCAGTTGTAGAATGCGGAACGTTATCGTCAACTTTCAGTCCTGTTTGCAGTGCATAAGAGAATTCTATCACAAAAAAGTGGATTTTTCAAGTCAATGCATAACCTAAACTGATAAATTTGACGTCTATTTCAGAATGTGCTACACTGAAAAACAGTAAAGAAGTTTCTAAACTTAACATATTCAGTCAATTATAAATTGCAATAGATTACATAGAAATCTAGGAAGTTTCATGATGCAAGTAGAAATGCGATACGGTTATGGCACAGTTGCTATAGACATTCCTGATAAGAACCTGGTAGGTGTTCTTGAGATAAACCAAACTGTGCCATTAGCCAATCCAGAAAAAGCAATTTGCGATGCCATATCAAAACCAATTGCATCAAATGCATTAGCAAATATCGCAGCAGATCGTGAAACAGCATGCATAGTTATCTCTGACATAACCCGTCCTGTTCCTAATAAAGTGATTCTGCCCCCGATTTTGGAGACTCTTGAACAGGCAGGCATTTCACAAGAAAAAATAACTATTCTCATAGCAACAGGAATTCATCGTCCCAACGAAGGTAAAGAACTTGAGGAAATGGTGGGGCGTTCTATAATGAACACCTATCGTATCGTCAATCATTTCTCTCAAAAACCGGAAACACATACATTTCTCGGTGAAACCCATAAAGGAACACCTGTATACATTGATAAAACATATCTCAATGCCGACCTTAAAATAGCTACAGGTCTGATTGAACCACACTTAATGGCTGGATATTCTGGAGGAAGAAAAGCAATCTGTCCAGGACTTGCATCAATAGAAACCATGAAGGTGATGCACGGACCCGAATTAATGGAACACCCCAAGTCCGCTGTAGGTATAATAGATGGAAATCCATTTCACACTGAAGCAACTGAAATTGCAAAAATGGCAGGTGTAGATTTCAATCTAAATGTATCCATCGACAAAAACCGTCAAATTACAGGGATTTTTGCTGGAGATATCGTTGAATCGCACATAGCCGGTACAAAATTTGTTGAACAAAACGCTAAAGCTACAATTCCTCAACCCGTAGATGCAGTAGTCGTCTCCAGTGCAGGATATCCATTAGATACTACATTTTATCAAGCCATAAAAGGGTTACTGACTGCTTTTGAAATAGTAAAGCAAGGTGGGACTATTTTGCTTGTAGCAGCCTGCAGTGAAGGGATTGGCAGCAAACCTTTTACAGATCTACTGCTAAAGACCGATGACCTAACCGCTTTTGTTAAGGGATTATACAATCCAGCGAATTTTGTTATAGATCAATGGCAGTTGGAGGAATTAGCAAAAGTCGCGCGTAAAGCTGATATTATGTTCTATACTGATGGAATTCCATATCAACAACTCGCAAAACTTTTCGTTCACCCATTACGGAACCCACAAGATGGAATTGAGGAAATACACAAACAGTATGGAGACGAAGCAACTATAGCAGCCATACCAGAAGGACCCTATGTTCTCGCTAAGATAGATAATAACAAGTAGTAAACATACACAGGTCTAATCCGTCTTACATTTTATATTATCCGAAGGATAGTTAGATTTAAGAGTCGTAATTAATGGATAACACAATCGTAAAACTTAGAGGATATAAGGATGGTTTGCATCTAATTATCAATCCGAAAGTCTCTCTCAAGGAAGTGGAAACAGCAATTCATGAACTATTAAGTGAGATGAATCAGTCTTTATCTGGAACTTCTATACAAATTGATATGATGACAACACCCTTAACATCTGATGATCTAAAAGAATTAGAAACACATCTAACAAAATCGTATGATCTTGTTGTGAGTGGTGTTAACGTTTTGGATGAAAAGGATGAATCTCCAATTCTTGCTGCCCCAACAACACACAGTATATCTGAAGAATTATCTTTAGACACACCCATGCATGTTGAAAATGCTCAGGTCGTCCGTCAAACAATTCGATCAGGACAAACAACATCGTGTCTGACGGGGAGTGTTATCTTATATGGAGATGTCAATCCTGGTGGCGAAGTAATTGCCTCGGGCGATATAGTCGTCCTCGGTGCTTTGCGTGGAAGTGCACACGCAGGCGCAAATGGGAGACTCTCATCAGTCATTATCGCTATGGATTTGGTGCCTTTACAACTTCAAATTGGAACCTATGTAAATAGACCGCCACTCGGTCAAAAACCGAGAGGATACCCAGAGATCGCACGAGTCGGTGCCGAAGACATTATCATCGTAGAGGAATTCATCAAATTTTAACACAAGGAAGGCTTAAATATGGGTAAGGTAATCGTAATTACTTCTGGAAAAGGGGGAGTCGGGAAAACGACATCAACTGCAAACCTTGGTACAGCATTAGCTATGCTCGACAAAACAGTTGTCATCGTTGATGCAGATGTTGGGTTACGAAACCTTGATGTCGTGATGGGATTAGAGAGTCGAGTTGTTTATACTTCTATGGATGTCATAGAAAAACGATGTGAACTTTCTAAAGCACTTGTAAAAGACAGACGGGTAGAAAACCTTATGTTACTCGCTGCATCTCAAAGAAACAGAAAAGACGATATCAGACCAGAACAGATGCAGGATATATGTGAGAAACTAAAAGAGGATTATGATTTTGTTCTTATAGACTCACCTGCTGGAATAGAACAGGGGTTTCACAACGCTGCTGCTGGTGCAGATGAAGCAATAATCGTTACAACACCAGATCTTTCTGCAATTCGGGATGCTGACAGAATCATCGGACTGCTACAAAATGAGGGAATTGAACCGATAAATCTGGTAATAAACCGGTTGTCCGCCACACTCGTCCGAAAAGGAAATATGATCAGTAAAAATGATGTCTTAGATATACTCAACATCGATCTACTGGGGGTAATTCCTGAAGATACAGGCGTCATCGCCTCTACAAATCGGGGTGTACCACTCGTACACACCGAGAGATCCCCTGGTGCTGAAGCATACATGCGAATTGCACGCAGAATGACAGGGCAAAGAGTACCGATCCCAGATATGCGAGAAGATAGCTTTCTGGATCAAATCGCAAACTGGTTCTCAAAAAAGAAATAAGAGGAAAATATGGATTTTAGAAGCTTATTCACACGCAAATCAAAATCAAGTTCTATTGCTACGCAACGTTTACAGTTGATTCTCACTCAAGACCGATTTGAAGTGAGTGAAGATTCAATGAAAAAACTTCAACTCGAATTGACTGAAGTATTAGCAAAGTACTTTGAATTTACAATGAATTCAGTCAGCATGTCAATAAAACGAGAAGGCAACTCTTATGTATTGATGGCAGATTTTCCTTACAGTAAGACCAATAAAATTCGTTAATTGTCCTTTATGTCTTTGTCTATACTTGTGTAACGAGAAACATCCGAATTGAATTAAAGCAATAATTCAAAAATCGCTTCTGCAACACCATTCTCATCATTACTTGACGTAATGTAGTCCGCGCAGTCTCTAATTGGCTGGACACCGTTTCTCATTGCAATACCGAATCCTGCTGTCTTAATCAGACTCTCATCGTTATAACTATCACCAAACGCGACTGTCTCTTTGATAGGTATATTCAACTGGTTTACAAGTGCTGTCAACGCGCTACCTTTCGAAACATCGGGATTCATGAATTCTATGTACTCAGGTTGAGTCTGCGTAACATAGAGTTTTCCCGAATATGTAGATTTGAACTGTGCTAAAAGTGTAGGCAGTTTCTCTGGTGGATGTATAATCAGTAGCTTTGTCGGTTTTTCACCAGATAACTTCTGCAAATCACCAACCGCTGTAGCCGAAACACCTGTTCTAACTTCATACAACTCGCTCCATTTATTTCTGTTTGCTACATAAAGTTCATCGTTCAGACAAAAGTTAAGGTGCAAATCCTGCTCTTTACAGTCTCTGATAATTGCAGCTGCATATTCTGCAGGTACAGGTGTATGGTATAAAACGCTATCTGTAACAGCATGCTTCACCATGCCACCGTTATAGGAAATAATGGGGTTTTCCAATCCGATGAGATCACTGATCGGCTTCATGGATTGGTGCATCCTCCCTGACACTAAGATCACAAGTATATCTTTTGCAATAAGTTGATGCAACGCCTTCAGATTCTCACATGAAACTTCGTGATTGCTATTCAACAACGTTCCATCTAAATCAAAGGCTGCCAAACGACACGGTATTTTCATCTATTAAAACCTATCTCAATAAACTGTTATTTATATTTACCAGATTGCCATTTCTGTATCACGATCAAATAGGTGCATCTGTTTATCATCAAAGTCCAACCATACCTTCTCACCAATATCCACTTTGAAAGTTGGATGTGTTCTGACTCGTAATACTATCGGTTCCTGTGTTTCAGGATGTATGCCAAGACTGAGATCAAGGATGTTAACTACACCAAGTGGTTCAATTAAGTGAACATCTGATGCAATTTTCCGACCAACGGATTCTCTTGACACCCTTATATGCTCAGGTCGCACACCTAAGACATATCCATTCTTCTCTTGATTCGCATTTAACTTCGACTGTTGCTCATGTGAAAGATCTAAAACCACATCGGTATGATCTATCTGTAGTACTGTGTTTCCCTGATCCGATGTTAACTGCGCATCCAGTAGATTCATTGATGGCATCCCCATAAAACCCGCAACAAATAGACTTTTCGGTCTGTTGTACACTTCATAAGGGGTTCCAACCTGTTGTAATACACCCTGATGCATAACAACGATTCTATCTGCAAGGGACATAGCTTCTACCTGATCATGCGTTACAAAGATAGTCGTTGCGCCTATCTCGTGATGAAGATGTTTGATTTCCGCACGCGTATCAATACGAAGTTTGGCATCCAAATTCGCCATCGGTTCATCAAGAAGATAGACCTTAGGTTGACGCACCATTGCCCGACCCAGTGCAACACGCTGCATTTCACCGCCACTGAGTACACTCGGTTTCCTATCTAATATCTCAGTAATCTGCAGTATCTGTGCTACTTTTCTGACTCTAACATCTATTTCAGGTTTAGCAACTTTTACGGCTTTCAGCGGAAAAGCAATGTTCTCGTAGACAGTCAAATGCGGATAAAGCGCATAGAACTGAAACACAAACGCAATATCTCTGTCTGCAGGCGACATATCGTTTACGCGATGTCCATCTATAAGGATATCACCAATCTCTGGGTGTTCTAAACCAGCGATAAGTCGTAATGTTGTTGTTTTGCCACAACCGGACGGTCCAAGAAAAACAACAAACTCCTTATCCTGTATTTCTAAGTTAAAGTCCGTTACTGCGATAACATTGCCGAAACGTTTTACAATGTTCTTAAGTTGAATATGTGCCATAAGGTGATCTAAAATGAATTACGGACTATGATCAGTATCTACTGGTGTCTCGTCGTTTTCTAAAAAGCGATCAATTGTATTACGAGTTGCCGGACTTGTTCTGAAGTCTGCAATCCATGGCTGTCGGAAATATGCCTGTTTTTCTCTTGGAAGACCCTTAAGGACTTCCGGTGGAATACGTAGACGATGCCAATGTGTAGCCAGATGAGAATAGGCATTAAGCACTGCAATACGTGGAGTCTCACGTTGCCACACAGGCCCTGCATGACATAGGTTCTCAGTAAAAAAGATCGCACTGCCAGCAGGACACTCGTAGGTCATGAGGTACGGACTACGTTTCCCATCCTCTAATGACATGTGCTCAGCGTGCATAGGAAAATTCGATTTGTGACTCCCGACAATAAAGTGTGTTGCCCCATCGTTCTTGGAAATATCTGTCATCTCAAAAACCACACGCACCATCCCTGCATGAATCTGACCATTGTTCACACGGTAACCGAAAATAGGATCTGCTTGACGCGGACCACCACCGTGTAAACCACCGTGTTCTTGTCCTTTCTTACGCCAGACAGAAAATGTGCTTTCCATCCGAATGTCTGGTCCGATAATTTGGTGTAATACCTCTATCACTTTCGGATGATCTATAAGCACACTACACGCGCCACCCGGTACTGCACGGTGTTCTGGGGGAAGTGATTCTCGATCATGACGCATTCTATGGAGTTGGTCAACAATTGCATCTACTTCATCTTTGCTAAGAATCGCAGGACGAACTAAAAAACCTGTTAAGTCAAACCTAAATTTTTCTTCATCGGTCATAATATTGTCTCCTGTTCAATAAACCTAATAGTGTCAATTCTTCACACATTTTCTAACAATGTTATGGTGAAATTTGAAAATATTTACACACTTACACACGCCGGTAGGTGCGATTTCCTTATCGCACCGTTGTAGATTTTGAAGAAAACACCATATTCTACCATAAATCTATATGCGTATTTTCTTGAATTC
This sequence comes from Candidatus Poribacteria bacterium, assembly GCA_009839975.1. GTDB lineage: Bacteria > Poribacteria > WGA-4E > WGA-4E > WGA-3G > MSPOR6. The sequence goes on along the minus strand of VXOP01000097.1, from coordinate 1,959 downwards.
CGCAATCTGTGCTGTGATAGCGCGTTCTGTCGGAAGACGTTCAGCACTTGACGCCCCATAGAAACCAACGACACCCTCTGTATTATCCAAGACATACTTTGCATCTTCTGGTTCAGCAATAGGACCGCCGTGACAGATAACAAGAATGTCAGGATTTACACCCTTCGCAGCGTCGTGAATAGCTTGCACCCGTTTTGCCGCATCTTCAAGAGTGAATGCAGTTTTGGCTCCAATAGAACCTTTTGTAGTCAAACCCATGTGTGCAACAAGTATATCTGCCCCAGCATCTGCCATCTGTTCCGCTTCAGTTGCATTGAAGGCATAAGGGGTCGTCAACAGATTCATCTCATGTGCTTTTCGTATCATCTCCACCTCTGGACCGTACCCCATATCGGTCTCTTCAAGGAGTTGTCTGAAAGTGCCATCAATCAGTCCAACCGTAGGAAAGTTCTGCACACCAGAAAACCCGATAGCATCAATCTGACTCAGAAAGATATCCATCAGACGAAAAGGATCAGTTCCACAGACGCCTGCTAATACCGGTGTATTCTTCACTACTGGCAGCACTTCACTTGCCATCTCTACAACAATATCATTAGCGTCTCCATAAGGCATCATGCCAGCGAGAGACCCTCTTCCTGCCATGCGGAACCTTCCCGAATTGTAGATGATAATGAGATCAATTCCACCTGATTCTTCACATTTAGCAGAGATACCCGTTCCTGCACCTGCTCCAATGATGGGTTTACCAGCATCAATGTTGGATCGTAAAGTATCTAAAATATCTTCGCGTTTGAATTTCATTTTACTTCCTTTGTATGACTTTTTCAAATTACTTGAGAAATTTATTCTTTAATTATACCAAGTTTTCATTTTCAGTAAAAACGGTTTTTTCCTATTAATCTACTTAATCTTCATTTGGTGTTCCTTGGGATTAGAGGATATGCAAGATTGGGATGGTTTGAAGCAGCGTTAATTGTTGGTAGGTGTTTATGTTGTCTGAGTATGGGATTATCGGGAATTGGGGATCACTCCTACACGGATTTTGCTATTTATTTTTATCACTTAATTCACCACAATACTCTGAGGATTGCTTGGAATTCCTATTGGTACATCAGCACCAATTTCAACACTGTCTAATGATACTATAGATAGACGACACCCTATAGCACTGAGAACGGTTGTAAGTGTGTCAATATGCAGTGCTTTTTTATTCGTTAAAAAACCTGTTAGGGTTTGAGGATCAATGTCTGTTTTCTTTGCAACTTCCGCAATTCCACCCTTTGCTTTGATAATGCTCTCTAAGGAAATTTGTATAACAGCAGCATTTCCATGGCTTTGGTATTCTTCCATTACAGCATCAAGGAAACCACTCATATCTTCCTCTTCGGCAAGTTGTTCAATTAGGAATGCGTCCCAAGTTCCATATACCCTATCCATTCTGTCTCTCCTTGTATTCTGTCCAATAGTCTATTGCCAGATCAATATCTCTATTCTGCAATGACTTATCCCCTCCACAAAGCAGGAGAATAATTGTCTGGTCAACTTGACCATAATAGATACGATAACCTTTGCCTACATTAATCTTTAGCTCCCATACACCGTTACCAACAAATTTATGTTCACCAAGGTTGCCGAGTTTAAGGGATTGTAGTCGTGCTCAAATCCGTTCTATTGCCCTTTTGTCTCGAATTGAATTGAACCATTCGTTGAATGGTATGGTGCCGTTTGGCATTTGATATGTATCAATTATCCGTGTTCGAGCATCACGCATTTATGAATTTCACATGGTTAAATAAAATACAAACTGCTATAAAGAGTTATCGTAAACAATATCTACATAAGTATTCAGATATATTATCATGTTGATTATACAAAGTCAAGATTAAATTATTTTGTTATTAACAGAAAAACAGACAAGCCCACTGCTTTAGCTGTGGGTCTAAAGACGCAGACTAA
>VXOP01000361.1 GCA_009839975.1 Candidatus Poribacteria bacterium | reverse complement strand
ATAAAGAAGTGCAATGGACACATTTGCACGGAAATATATAGGTTAATTCTATCGGACAGACTCACTTTTTACGGATAATCAACTTTTCTCCTTTCAACGTAGCCACGTGGTCTCCCATACAAAAATCGTTCCATCTATCAGCATCAAGGTTTGATATATCTAAATTCATTTTGTTGCCTGTTATCTGGACATCGAAATCTACTGCTATTTTACGATTGATACGTTCTCGCGTCGAAGGTGGCAACCAGACAGGATTATCTGTCGCTGACAACATCTGTCCATTCTGAGGACATAATACTGGAAACGCCTTCATCAACTTGTCACGCAACTGGGATAACGTATCTATTTCTCCGTGAACCAATGCCACTGATTTCGGATTTACCTGTTTGATAAACGATACCAGCTGTCCCTGGTCGCTATGGGCTGAAAGATGAAAACGCGCCACACGGCATTTTACTTCAGACGGGACACCATCGGGAAATACAAGCCGATCTCCGCTTTCAAGCTCCTGCAAACGCCGACCCGGTGACTCCGCATCTTGATAACCTGATAGGAAAATCGCATTCTTCGGATCACCACACAAACCTTTGGCATAAGTGACCGAGGCACCGCCCATCAACATGCCAGAACTTGCAATAATACATTTCGGCACACCCTCTTTCAGAATCACTTCCTGTTCACCCATGCGCGCAGCACGAATGTATTCAGAGAAAAATAACGGCTGCTGCGCATGCTTCATATAGTTCTGAATTTTACCACCAAGTGCCTCCGGCATAGAAGCATAAACAGAACAAATAGAATTCACCAACCCATCCGTTACAACTGGAAACTTCGGTATAACTTTATTCAGCATCGCCTGTTTCAAGATCAGAATAATCTCCTGAGCACGACCTAAGGCAAAACTTGGTATCAACACACTCCCACCATCACTAATCACTTCCGCAACAGATTTCGCTAAATTCATCTCCTCCACAGAACGAGACGGATGCACGCTATCACCGTAAGTCCCCTCACAAACCATAAAATCTGGTGAGACCCGTAATAATGAAGTATCAAGACCATCAATTGTCTTTTGATGAAATGATGAAACATCACCGCTATAGAAAAATGTGCCATCTGGTGTCTCTAAATAAATACAGACCGCACCCAGAATATGACCAGAACGAATAAACAGAACACGGATACCTTCAGCTAACTGATGCCAACTGCCGACAGAAAACACGCGCATCTTACCGAGTGTTGCTTCTACAGCCTCTTGTGTGAACAGAGATCCATCCGTTTCTGATTCCATCAGACTAACAGCATTATTCAACATCACAGCACCTAAGTGCCGTGTCGGCTCCGTTGCATAGATCGGAGCTTTTGGAAATGCTGCATGTGCCAAAGGTAAAGCACCGATATGATCCGCATGTGCATGAGAAACAAAAATACCATCTAACGTTGGCACTCTCTCTTTTAAAAGCTTCAAATCTGGCAAAGATTCAGCACCTGTCCTATTCACGCGAATGCCACAATCAAAAAGGTAATGACGATCCGATACAGATAAAAGCATGCAACTACCGCCAACTTCACCCGCACCGCCAAGAAAAACATAGTCCATATCTTTGTATTATGTATCTGTTGTTCAACCTCATTATCAAACAAACTTATTGGAATTGTTTCATTGTCTAATATATATAATAATTGAGATTGCCGAACATGTCAATACTTACTACAAAATATCAACGAAAAACAATAAACACCTTGACGGATCCTATTGTATGCCAATAAACACCTTGATTTTGTTAGAAATATGTGGTATTCTATATCAGTCACTGATTGAGACGTGTAAACTTCAGCAACCTTGCTGATGGTCTCAATCACCCTTTTTACACGGGCAGCGTGACTGTGGCGAAACACGCTTAAAACGTGAATCAAACAGCGATAAAAGACTGAAAGATGTCGTATGCTATAAAAATACACGATATGTATACAACAAAAGGATTGATGAAATGAATAAAGGCGAGGTGAGTATACAGCAATCCGAGTTTTTTGTAAAAAATAAGCGCACGGATCTAAAGATAATTCCTTACATCGGATGCAAAGCAGGTTTCAGTGATATTTTTGATAAAATAATACCTGATAACCTTGCCTGTCATATTTGTGACGTTTTTGGCGGTGGAGGTGCATTTTCTTTTTACGCGTGCAATAGATTTGGCTCTCATCGCGTTACCTATAACGACAATAACCCTATTGTTGTAAACCTGATACGACACGTTCAAAAATCTCCACAACGGTTGTGGGAACTATATAACGAACATTACCTAATTGACTTATATACGGCAACACCCACTGGCATCAGGCCTTCTTCGGGCTTATTGTTCATGATGATTTTCACCTTTAAGTTCGTTTTTATCTCTAAAAGATAATTCTTATCATTTAAAACGGGTACTTCAATCTTCCAAGTATCTTTATCATCAATTTTGTGTAGTTTATAGAAATCATAATAGTGAGAAACTAAATTGCCATCATCCGTCAGCAAAAATACACGCAAATAAATATTCTCAGGATTTTGACTACTACGATCTATAAACACATTTGAATCATGCTTATATAATTGGACTTTATCCAAAATTGTTACTGTGACGACAAGTTTTTTGCCGTCATCAATAGAACTAGTATACGGCAATACATCAACATTCACACCTGATAAAACATCATCTGAATACTTAACTGCATCGTTCCAATTATTTATGTCGTTACCATTCTTGGTGAGACGATAATAATAAGGTATTCTGGTCTCGAAAACAGTTATAAAAAATTTGTTATCATACCATACACCTAAAAAGTTGATTTTCATCATATCAGCCATAAACTCTTCTGGTGGAACTTCTCTCACCTTCATTGCCATATCAAAATAGAATGTCAACCATGTGTCATTTCTATCTTGAGGCGACACAATAAATTTGTCTAATTCACTAAAAAGGTTTCTGTCAATTTCAGATTTATCCAAATGTCTGTAAAGTTTTAATAAACCATCTTTCAGGTTATCATCATTTATGATCATATCCCTACCGAGTATGCCAGGATTACGATAATCGTCAGGATTAGCACCTCCATCTACGATCACATCATAATTTTCATCTGTAATTATAATAACAAATCTAAACATATTAGAAATTTTGCCCACAAAATCTAACAACTCTTGAAAATAAATCCTAAGATCGTCCTTGTCACGATGTTGATCATACCAATGTATAGCGGATTTTAGCAACATAGCTCCTTCTATTTGAGCCTGATTAAAGGATGAAGGTATATCTGGTATACCCAATTCATTTTCTTTTTCCGTGTTCCAGTTCCGTGTGAATAGCAATACGCCAATACTAACACATAGAACGGCAAACACAACCATCCATAAATATATTTTTCTGTTCATTTATTTGCTCCATAAGTTTCTTATTTTCATCGTTGGATCCCCTTCCCATAATGCGTCATATTCTGTCGTATACGTTCCGTTTCTTGTCGCCACTTTTTCTTTTGTTCGTGCCAATCATTTAGCACATGCCAGAGTTTGAGACTCTGATCAAATATAAAGCGTAGTCTGTCCGCTGTGTGTTGCTGAGATCAATATGAGTTGAAAACATATCATTAATCAACAATCAATTCATCAAAGTATGCTGCGGCTGGATCATCACTAAATCCTCCTGTGTCCATATCAAGTTCTACTAAAAGAACGCCGGGGAGTTTCCGGAGCCCGCTGAGCAGTGGAGACGGATCCACATCTGTTCCAAGGTATATTCGCTGCACTGAGCGTCTTGTTAGGTAATACGTTTGTATGACCTGTGGCGTATACCCTTCCTGCGAAAGAAACGCATTCACAACATCCACAGGGACACCGTCATCGCTGGTAGCAACAAAATCATACATGACCCACACAATGCCCAGGTCATTTCCCGACAGTCTGTCAGAACAGCCCCCAGACAAACACAGAGCACAACAAAAAAACAAAATGCACAAACGATTCATATTGACATTCCTTTCAATCCAATGCCTTCAAATCTGCCCAGCGTGTTGTCAACTTCCCGCGGGGTGAAATGAGTCCTCTTGTTCGAACAGTTGTTCAACCCCTGCATGCGATACATCTTCTATCTGATAAGAGTAGAGTGTATTCGGCTTAGCAGTGGTATCTGTGTATGTGTATACGTTGCGTTCACCTATTGCGCCTGTTCCTACTTGCGATCGGGGGTTTACCCCTATTGATAAATAGGTAATCCAATGCCTCGCCAAGCAGCGATTGAATACTACATTCTTCTTCAAAAGACATCATCTTTAGCTGCTTATGCACGTCTGTGTCAAAATGACCCCCAATCAATTTTTTGTCTTGCCGTGCTGCACACCTTGTAGTCGTGGGTCTATCTTTATCGCGTGAAGTTGTGCCTGCTGATTGGTTTAAAGCCTCTTCAAGTGCCATGTTATTCTTTGCCATTAGAAAGTACTCCTATGTGTTTAGTGATGTGTGTATAAAGTGATAATACTTCTTGTGAGGCTTTTCCTCTGGGATCGGTTTCTTGTGCTGTTTGTCCGGATGTCACAGCACTGACAAACGCAACGCGATTGCCTAACTCAAAAGGAGCGCAAGGGACATTATACGTCGCGATGGCACGCCGCGCTTCTGCCGTGCGTTTACCGCGAGCTGGCACCGCATTCAGCACAACCATTGAAGGCACTTGAGCCAGACGCGTGATGTCTATTGTTGTCTTGATAGAACGCAAATCAAAGATTGCAGGACGGCACGGGATCAGCACTAAAGACGCAGCACGCGCCGCTGCCAACGCTGGCGTCTCAGCATGCGGTGCCGTATCAATTATCGTCAAATCAACACCCTCGTCCCTAGCAGTATCCAGTATCTCTAACAAACGCGCCGAATGTGCCGAAATAACTACCGGTGTCTCTTTGTCAGCAACACGCGTAGACTTCCAAGAAAACGCGCTCGCTTGCGGATCCAGATCTATCACAGCAGTAGAATGACCCGCCTGTTCCGCAGCAACTGCTAAATGCACAGCAAGGGTCGTCTTGCCAGCTCCACCTTTACCAGACAATATCGCTAAGGTTTTCATAATACCACCTCTGTTGTAAAATATAATACATAACTTTTTATTTGTAAAATATAAAATATAACTTTTTACTTATATACATATTATATGTATACATATAATACGATAATATAAAAAATATGATTACATAAATCTGTTCTGTTTTTTATTTCGTCTCTTGAATATCACGTCTTCTACACATTCGCTGTATATACCTATTTTGCAACTCTGTATTTGACTACGAGCTGGGACAGTAAGATTTTTGTTTTGTGCGGACTATGCTAAAGTTTTTTTAGCGTATTTGCTAAGAATTGGTTATTTTTCAGAAATTGTTGGTGAAACCTGTCAGTCGGCATGTATGATATGTGACCGTCCCATGTCGTCTTTGTGACCATCCACATGTTGTGTTTGCGACCACCTATATTATTTTACTTAGCACCGCGGGGCACAGTTAAACAGTTGAAGCAAGTTCAGGGTGAAGCCGTCTTTGGTAATCGCGCGAGTCTTTGCATATACTGACAGAAGTCTTTATATATACTTCTATTTATGTTAGCGAGTTCTTCGGAGTTGCTATCTCTCCATCTGCCTCCGTGTTCCTGCATTTTTATGTGGAAAGTTTGCTTATGAAATCGCCACAGTCCATTGTAGCTATAATACCATCCGTTGATGCATTTCATAGCTTTTTTGCTTGCACACGGCTCAGGTGTTCGTTCCCTTCTATTTGTATAAGGTTTTGGGAACATTTGATACTCGGAGAGTCTAAACTTTGGGGACAACCGTTTCAACAGCCCGATTTCCATCATTTTCTTAGCATTTTTGGCTATGGTCTTGACACTAAGTTTTGCGAGTTTAGCTGTATCTCGGACTGCCATTTTAGCGATTCCGGATGTCCAACACGAATGTATTTTTCGGACTGTCCAATCCAGAAATACCCTCCAAGTTATTTTTCCTTCAGCGAGTAGTTGGCTTGGTGATCCTGGTCCCGTTGGCACGGCACATTTCTGCGGTCTTCCATCTCGGTCAACAGGCACATCCTGTGGGTCGCACTTGTGATGGACGATTTGGTAGAAGTAAGCTCCATCTGACTTGCGTTTTCCCTTAACTAGTATCCACCCATTCTCAATAAGCCATTGCAGTGCACGATGCACTTGCGAATGGTTTTTCACATTCACGGATTTAGCAAGATGGCGAAGCGATAAAGCATGCGTCACGCCAGACTCCCAGTTAGAATGTTCGTTCATCTGCAGATAAACAACTCTCACAAAACCAGGCACTTTCTCATCAGGATCAAATATACTATGCTTGCCACACGGCACCTGATGCGTCGTCTCTTGGATCTCTGGGACCTCCGATACACCTGAAACTTGAGATACTATTGACGGAATACGAACAGCAGAGCTTGAATGTTCCTCAGATATAGACGAATCAGACAGGACAATCGGTTCCCACTCTAAAAAACTGGCATAAATAGCAGGATTTGTACCTGAACTCGATAGGTTGATATGAAACTTATTGAAAGTATTTGACGTTTGTCCGGACATAATAAACCTCATTTTTGAGGCTGTAAGAGTAAAAAAAGTGAAAAATACATTTGACTATTTTTATCATAAATGTTATACTCTTAACAGCCTATTATGCAGGCTATTTGATTTTAAAGACTCTGCTGTCCAAAAATCATGCCGAACACTGCTTTTATAGACCCAAGACATTTGTCTTGGGTTTCGGCATTTTAACTGAAAACTATATTAATTCTTCCTAAACATATTAAATAATAATATTAAATCCAATTTTTAATCAACTTAAATTTACACAAATTCGCATAATTTTGTAAGAATATTGTCAAATTCTGCGTAAAATCTAAAAATTATGACTGGTATAAATTCACCATAAATGCACATCCAAAATTAATTTGACAATAGAAAAATTGTATGTTTATACTAACGTATAAGAAAAAAATAGAGGAGATTTTATGATGAATATGAAACTGAATATGATTATATCTTTACTGATTGTCTTATGCTTGGGACTAACGCTATACGGACATCACCCAAGTTTAGCCCAAGAGCGACAGGTGCCGGATACTGCGTTTTCACATCTGGGGGGAGAACCCATAAATGATATTGCGTATTCTCCGGATGGGGAACTTCTTGTGGTGGCAAGTGACAGCGGCATTTGGCTCTACGATACAGAAAAGTATCAAGAGGTAGTGTATCTTGAAGGTGGTTTGGTCAATAGCATTTCTTTTAATCCGGATAGTACGAAGTTAGCAAGTGCGGATTCATCCGGGACGGTTTATCTATGGGATATTGCGACCGGTACGCGCCTATGGTATCGGGACGAACACTACGGATCCCCAAGTGTCTCGTTTAATCCGAGTGGTCAGACGTTGGCGAGCGCGGGTGGTAATCGTATTAATCTATGGGATGTTTCGACTGGGGGTTATTCAGCGAATATCGAGTTCGGGATTGAATTCCTAAGTGTCTCGTTTAGTCCAGATGGTCGAATGCTTGCCCTTGGAGGTGCTGATGGGAGGGTTTTTCTATGGGATGTCAGGTCTGGCAGGTTCCGACATACCCTTGAAGGACACACCGATTCGGTCTTAAGTGTTGCCTTTAATCCGAGTGGTCTGATTGTGGCAAGCGCGGGTTTTGACCAGACAGTGCGTCTGTGGAATGTTGCGACTGGCACGCTCCGACATACTCTTGAAGGACACACCTTTGATGTTAATAGTGTCTCGTTTCGTCCGGATGGTCGGATTCTGGCAAGCGCAGGTGATCAGACAGTGCGTCTATGGAGTGTCATCACTGGTGAACCTCTACGGACACTTCACGGACACACCGGTTGGGTTAATAGTGTCTCCTTTAGTCCAGATGGTAAGAAGTTGGCAAGCGCGGGTTCGGATGGGCAAATCCTTCTCTGGTCAGTCGGATGGCCCGCTGCAGATGTTAATCGCGATAATACAGTCAACATTTTGGACCTCGTCTTCATCGCAAACGCATTTGGACAAGTAGGCGAAAACGTTGCGGATGTGAACGGTGATGGTATCGTTGACATTCGAGACCTCGTCCTCGTCGCAAACGCATTCGGTGAAGTCTAATTTATAGCATAACCGAATAAACGCAAAATTCTCTAAGGTTAAAAAGTCGTTGTTGAAATGCGTCTGTCCTGATAAATTCAGAAGTAACTATTTATGAACTTAGAAAAGATCAAATCCGCATTACAAACATTATCAACCGGCGATTTTCTGGAAAAATCAAAGAACCTACTCGCAACGATAGGCTACCGTAGCGAACGCACACTTGAACTTACCGGCACCATCCAAGACTTCTTTGCCGAATTCCCCGCACAAAACCAAAACACTACATCCGAACAAGCATTCCGAGAATCTGCAGACTCAATCAAACTCATCTTCCAATTCACAAAAGACGAAATTGATGATAGTCCACAACAGCTGAACCTACTTGAGTCCAGTGCATTTGAGAAAGGTAATTATCAAAGTTTCCTATTCTGTGCCGTTGAGTTGAAAGAACGCGACTACTCACGTACCAAATACGCAGAATTCACACGTGAAATCAATAAAAGATTTTTCGCACCCACTGTCCTCCTATTCCGTGCTGGAAACCGCCTCACAATCGCCTTCGCTGATCGCAGACCCAATCTTATCAATGAACAGTATGATGTGCTTGGACAGGTCACCCTCATCAAAGACATCCGCCTGAACACCCCACACCGCGCGCACTTGGACATCCTCTCCGAACTCTCACTTGAAGAATGCGTCAAGTGGATAGACCAAAAGAAAAAATCAAAGAACTTTGACGGACTGCTGGCGGCATGGCTCGCCAAACTGGACACCGAAGAACTCAACAAACAGTTTTATCGGAAACTGTTCACGTGGTATGAATGGGCAGTAGCGGAAGGAAAGTTCCCCGCAGACAAACACCTTACCATAAAACCGGAGGAGCATGTCATACGTCTTATCACACGTCTGCTCTTTATCTGGTTTATCAAGGAAAAAGGATTGATAGCAGATGAACTGTTTAGCAAAGCACACATCCAAGACCTATTGACAGAAGATGACTTTGATAATGGTGATTCCTACTATCGTGCCGTGCTACAAAACCTCTTTTTCGCTACACTCAACACAGAGATTGACAAACGTGAGTTTAGCAAGGGAGGCAATCCTAATCACCGTAATTTCTCACGGTATCGCTACAAAAAGCAAATGCGCGACCCTGATAGACTTTTGGAATTGTTTGCCAAAACACCATTTATCAACGGTGGCTTGTTCGATTGTCTGGACAGTTTTAAGGCAACAGGTGAAGGTGGTTACAGAATAGACTGCTTCTCTGATAGGCATTACGATCTGTTATCTGTCCCCAATCGTATCTTTTTTCACGAAAATCGAGGACTCATCCCTCTCCTTGAACACTACAAATTCACCGTAGAGGAAAACACACCGATAGATCAAGAAGTTGCACTTGACCCCGAATTGCTCGGTAGAGTGTTTGAAAACCTACTCGCTGCTATCAACCCGGAAACGGGAGAAACAGCGCGCAAGATGACAGGTTCCTACTATACCCCACGCGCGATTGTAGACTATATGGTGGAGGAGGCGTTAGTCGCTACGTTATCTCAAAAGTGTCAACCCACTGATACCAATGATGTCGCTTGGGACGAACGATTGCGATACCTTTTTGACTATGCCAAGATATTTGACGATGCAAGCGAATGGTTTGATGACACCGAAACGGACGCGATTGTGAAAACTATCTCTGAACTCAAGATACTGGACCCAGCAGTCGGTTCCGGTGCGTTTCCGATGGGAGTGCTCCACAAGTTGACACTGGCACTGCGGCGACTTGACCCAGATAACACCCGATGGGAAGCATTGCAGAAGCAGCTCGCTGTAAAACGGGCAGCAGATGCGTTCAACACCCAAGACCAGCAGGAACGCGACGATGAACTCACCGAAATCAGTGACACGTTCGAACGATACCGCGATTCAGACTTCGGACGGAAGTTATACCTGATTCAGAACAGCATCTTCGGTGTGGATATCCAACCGATTGCGTGTCAAATTGCCAAACTCCGCTTTTTCATCTCACTTGCAATTGAGCAGGACCCGGACAGCGGTGCAGATAACTTTGGTATCAAACCTTTGCCAAACTTAGAGACGCGGTTTGTTGCAGCAAACACACTGATAGGTATAAAATTATCCGAAACAAAAAGATTATTCCAAGATGATACCGTACAGCAATTGCTACAAGAAATTGACGCGATTCGTGAAAGGTTTTTTCTTGCAAACAACCGCAGTCAAAAGCGAAAACTTGAAGAGCGGGAGGAAAAGTGTCGTGAACAATTGGAAAATGAATTGGAGCGTCAGCGGGCAGAATGGATAGAAAATCGGCAAGCAGAAATAGAATCCAAAATTGCGTCACTCCGCAATCCTGAACAACGTGAACAGTTGAGAGAAAAGGAACAAAAAAAGTTTGAAACACATAAAAGAATCTTTGACATTGACTTTGAAAATGCTCGCAAAATTGCACAATGGAAACCCTATGACCAAAACGCAAAATCGGATTGGTTTGATCCAGAATGGATGTTTAGACTTACAGACAGATTTGATGTAGTGATTGGGAATCCTCCTTATGTTGAGTCTAGGAATAGTTTGCTTTCAGACGAACAAAAAACAGCCTATGGGAAACAAGTTGTTTTTGATTGGGAAGAATCTTTGCCGCGTGGTAGTGATTTGTTGATTTACTTTTACGCTCGTGCGCCAAAATTTCTGAATGAATTCGGCAATGGATGTTTTATTACACAAAACGCTTGGCTTGATACAGATTATGGTTACAAGTTCCAAAGATTCTCGATCAACAAATTTTCATTTCTACAAATTATTGATACCAGTGCAAAATTTTTCTCTGATACCAAAAGTCAAAATATAAATGCTATTATTACACTTTTTTCCAGAAAAATAGTGGAGAATATAGAGTACGGAATCGCTGATGTCAACATGGTTATTTCTGACAATAAGACCATGAAATCAGATCAATTGATGAAGTGGGGACATATCTTTTCAATGCCTGAATTTTATAGCGAAATTCTGTCAAGTATTCGAAAAAAATCTAAAGTAATCAGTAATGTTTCTTTTGGACAAGGATTAAATGTTCCGTTAAGTCAATTAAGCGATGATAATTCCCACTTGCCAATAATTGTCAAAAGTGCACAATTTATCGCTAATTCTGCTGACAAAAGAATAAAACCTGCGTTAACAAGCAAGCGAGAAGATAAAAATAAAATACCCGCCTTAATTATGCCACGGGGAGTTGGAGCACGCCATTACTGTACTTTTAACGACGGCATGGTATTCTCTTATAGCCACGTAGAGTTGTACTTACCGGAAAATCTTTGGAATTCGGATATGCACTATTGTCTGTGGATTTATCTAAATTCTTCTTTCGTCTGGTTGTTCAGAGAAATTACTGGCAGAAAAAATCTTGGAGGGGGCTTATTGAAGGCAGAAGCAACAGATATGAAAATGTTACCCATAGGTTTTAAATTTGACTTTGCACATGAAGCAAAACAAGTGTTCGAAATGCTTAAAGATAGAGAACCGATGCCTGTTTCAGAGGAGATATACACAGATGAACATTTGTTTATAGACGACATGGTTGCAAGCTATTTTGGTTTTCAAGATAGACTGGAAGAAATAAGAAACACCTTAATAGAGCAAGTAAGTTTTCGTCATTCAAGGGCGAAACCCCAAGGACAAACCCCACCAAAATGAGATTGATAAACTGGTATATGAATTGTATAATTTAACGAAAGATGAAATTGCGATTGTGGAGGGAGTGTCTGAATCGCGGATTTATCGGATTACGCGGATTTTGTGTCTGTGTCATCCTTGTTTTCGGTGAGAATCGGCTAAACAGTCTCTGGAGAATGAATTATGAGTAAGGAAAACGATCTGAGTCAGATTAAGAAAATAATCAACGAAATAGAAGAAAAATCAGCAGATGGAGATTATATCTTCCGAGGTGAACGCCAGAATAAAAATAGGAAAGTGTCCTCTAAACTTTACCGAGATTTTGATGATATAGATACGCAAGGATTTGATATAGAGGTTGTCCAAAAAGAGATGCTTAATGGTGCTAAAAAACACACAGGACATATACCCCATACGGGGGATATACCACCAGATTTTCGCCCGATTCTCGCTAGAATGTTCAGCGTGAAAGAAGAAGATACTGCAGAAGTAGATTTTGAGATCCTTACTGAAATCCAGCATTATGGTGGTAAAACTAACCTTATTGACTTCACAACCGACTATTTAGTTGCCCTATTCTTTGCTTGTGATGGTCACCATGATAAAGATGGCAGGATAATTCTTCAAAAAACTGACGAAATAAAGGGCATGTTAAGGTATCCTCGGAATCCACGACATCGCGTTGTCGGACAAAAAAGCGTATTTGTTCGTTCTCCAAAAGGTTATATTGAACCGAATAAGGAAAACATAGTTATTATTCCCGCAGTTCTAAAAAAATTAATACTTCAATATCTGCGAAAGTATCATGGTATATTTACGGAAACTATTTACAACGATCTATACGGATTTATAAGAAGCCAAGATATCCATGCAAGTGCTAACACACAGATTTATAGAGGACTCTCATGTAGCAATAGGGGAGATAAAGCGGAAAGTACAGAAGAAAAACAAAAGGAATACGAAGAAGCTATAATACATTATACTAAGGCAATAGAATTGAAACCCGATTCAGTAGAGGCATATTACCGTCGTGGGATTGTTTATGTCAATTTAAAGAAATTTGACAGTGCTATAGACGACTTTACTAAAATGATAGAACTTGATCCTAACGATGTCAATATTTACCTTTGGCGCGGATGGGTTTACAAACACAAGCGTAATTTTGACGAAGCCGTTGAAGATTATAACAGAGCAATACAACTTAGACCAAATTACGCTGAAGCATATTTCGATCGTGGGAATTTATACCAAAATATGTGTGAGTATGATAAAGCAATTCAAGACTTCAGCAAAGCAATAGAACTCAACCCCGGTTTTGTTGGAGCCTATCTTAATCGTGGACTCGTATATATGGAGAATGGCGATTATGATCGTGGAATAGAAGACCAAAATAGAGCCTTATCTCTTGAGCCTGATAATGCTAATGTCTATTTCAATCTTGGGATGATTTATGACCGTAAAGATGAGGTATATCCTGCAATAGAAAACTATACTAAAGCTATAGAGCTAAATCCCAATTTTTCTGGAGCCTATAACTATCGCGGGGTTGTTTACCGTGATAAAATGAAAGATTATGATACTGCAATTCAAGACTTTACCAAAGCAACAGAATTGAAACCCGATTTTATTGACGAAGTTTATAATAATCGTGGTATTGCCCACCGCAAAAAAGGCGATTATAAACTTGCTATAGAAGATCACAGTGAAGCAATAAGACTCGAACGCGAGAATTCTCATAATCCTGGATCCTATCATTACAATCGTGGTGTAGTGTGGTTAATCTTACAAAAAGAGGAAAAAGCCAAAGAAGACTTTACGATAGCCAGAGAAAAACAGGAAAATATTGTCTCAAATGAGTTTCGTAAAGACTATGAAAGCATTGAGGACTTTGAGAAGAAGCACAAAGTCAAACTACCAGAAGACATCGTCGCACTGCTAACACCCCCATAGGCATAGCAGTAGAACAGAAAACCGTCTGAATCGCGGATTTGCGCGGGTTACACGGATTATTGCGTCTGTTATATTGGCGTTCTCCGTGAAGTCAGTGTTTTAGATAAGTTAACATGCAACAGACGTTTTGGTGTGTCCAAATGAGCTTGATGTGCCAAAGAAAAATCCGCGAAATCTGCGCCATCTGTGATAATCCGCGATTCAGACAACAAAAACCATGAACACAAGATGCCGAAGTCTATGAAAATCGCGGATCCACTTATGGCAAAATCGGCAAAATTTTGATAGGTAGCAACTTGGGTTATTGTAGTATCTCGTCATCCGTAACAACTTCTATTTTCCAGCTGCCATTATCTTGTTTTGTTGCTTTGAAGTTGTATGCCTGTCCATTGAGAGTAGTCCCTATCGTATCTAATACATCTGTAGATTCATAGAGTAACCCACTCTCAGATGTATACTTTCCATTCCCCTGGGGTGTCACAGAAAATAAAGCATCGGTATTGGGATCTGTGCAGCTTTGTCCTTCTATAAGTATGTCTCCGACTTTGCAGGTCGGTGCTGTTTCTGATGATTGGCTATCTATAATAACATTCTCTAAATTCAGATTAGAATTGTCACATCCTTGCGTGGAAAAAACAATGAGGACAATTCCGATAAGGATAAACTTTTTTAGCATCATTTCTCTCCATAGTTGTTGACATTTATAACGTTTAACGTTATGATCGTGTTATTGTTTACGTGCACCGGTTAGGTATTTTTATGCGACACACATTTTCTGTTTTCTGTTTTCTTTTGATTTTCATTTTTCTTTGCGTCTTTAGTAGTTATGGGGGGACGCCTTTTTTTGTGCAGACGCTCTATTTCAAACCTGTAGACGCTCCGCCTCTGGCAGCCGTGCGTGATAACATCTCGAAGTTCACCCTTGAAGCACAACAACTGTATACGGAACAGATGGCAGAACACGGGTTTGGTCATAAGACGTTTAGAACCGAGACCGATGAACAAGGCAATGTTATCATTCACACAGTATCCGGTAAAGAGAACGCTTCACACTATGTGCAAGATACTTGGAACAAGATTTTAGCAGACTTACCCGATACGTTGAACCCGAATAAGCCGCCGTGGGATAAGCAAGACACGATCCGCCTCGTGATCGTAGGCGGTGTAAAGTTTGTAGATGGCAACAAATGGGGTGTAGGTTTCCCGCGTCATTCTAATCGGTATGGTGGCAGTTGCTACATCGCCGGCGGTAGTCACGCTTTTAATGCCAATCTCATATTTCACGAACTGGGACACTGCTTTGGGTTATACCATAAACCTGAAGGCAAGCCGTTTGAAATCGCACATTATGAGGCAAGATGGCTCTCTAAACACTATCATTTTAACAACCGGGTCAATCCCTTCACATTCCCACAACTTGTAAATAATAAACCGATACTGACAGATATAGGAAACAACTTCGTTAGATTTGAAATAGATGCCACCAGCAACATAGGCCTCCATCAAGCAAAAATCTTTAGAGATAGCGATATAGTGACCATCGCTTATCAATACCTCAATGGAAAAAACAACGATACTGTGTCTCTCGAAGCTCCAAAGAGATACTGGGAACAAAACATGAAGCTCACCGTCATGGATAACAACGGCAACTACTTCATAAAAGATATGAAAATCAACCTGTCTGCAATAGGCACATTGGACATAACACCGGCGTATAAACTCGCACTACGATGGTGTGAAATCAAAACAGAGACATAATAGACAGGAGTCAATAGACTATGGAATATATGGCGTATCTTATGTTCCACTTAGCAATCGGTTTAATATTTGCCTTGATGACAGCCCCGATTTCCGAATATAAAGGCAGGGATAGATTAGCAGGTTTCTTTCTGGGATTGTTCTTAGGTCCGATTGGCACACTCATTGTTTTATGCCAACCCAAAACGGAAGCAGGCAAATTGCGAACTGGGAAACGTAAGAAATGTCCCAGTTGTGCAGAGTTAATCAAGGCGGAAGCCATCAAATGCCGTTACTGCGGTGAAATCTTTACAACGGATGCAGAGGTAAAGACGTAAGAAAGCGGGTGCGATACACACCCGCCAACTCATAAGGATTAAACAATGAAACGTAGATTGATATGTCTTTCAAAACGAATAACAAAACCTATTCTATCAGAGATGAGAGAGAAAGACAAGCACATTACAAAACATCGAAATCACGACAAACTACTATTGGTTCACAAAGCAAGAACATAAAAACACTTCAAGATGCGATATAACGCCCTTCTTGAAAAGCACTGCTTCTATATCACGGCAATAAACAGCAAAAACACTGAATAAACACCGATAGGCAGGGATAGGGGAATATCAAGACTAAAGAGAACAAGCCCCCAGTTTTCAAAATAATGGAAATGTGATATTTCGGTTTTTATTTGCTCGTGATAAGGCAAATATAGCGTTTCTATAAGCTTTTGGCAGCCATAGTGTGTCGCCTGTAAGTATTATATCATCCTTTTTCTTTGTGTCTGGTTGATGTATCATCCCCTCAAG
This sequence comes from Candidatus Poribacteria bacterium, assembly GCA_009839975.1. GTDB lineage: Bacteria > Poribacteria > WGA-4E > WGA-4E > WGA-3G > MSPOR6. Next base: position 46,052 of record VXOP01000361.1, on the reverse strand, counting down.
CGTCCGTGTCAAAATATGGGTTGCAAGAGCAACAAAATCATGCCACTGGAGTTCTAATATCCGCTCCCAGTAGATGTCGTAACCGATACGCGTATGAAAGTCTTGCATCTCGTCCTCATGCGTGATGTCAAAAACCATCGGTGAAAAGGTGGGTATCGGGGTATCTAAGTTGCGTATGATGTGAATGCCATCTCGGTTTTTCACCCAGTGCGCTCTGAAAAACAAAAAGACATCCCGCGTGTCTTGCATCTGCTGGTAAGCACAATAACGAGAAAATAAGAGATCAGATGGTGTTGTCGGTAAACAGTGATCTAACGCTGCAGGTGTCAGGCTACAATAACTCGGATTGTAAGCAACCGCCGTCCGCCTAATCTTCGTATTCACACTGTTTTTTGTTCTCTTTCGACGTCTCATGTTATATATTATAGTATGATATGGTAAAATACGCAATAATATCAACTGGAATACAGACACGACACACATCTGTTTGAAAAACAAAAAAAGAACGTTATGACCACCTATAAACACAAAAGTCAACATCTCAATCTTCAGATCGCTGAAGAAATAGTCAAAATCACCTTGAAAGGCACCGGAAGCATAGCATGCATAACAAAGTGTGTGCTTGAACACCACACACAACACGGTGGATTACCGCTTGCTTCCGATGAGATTTTACACTCGCCCTATGATTCCGTTGATGCCTATATGAGGGGACTGACGGAATATGTTCTATACGAGCTGAATGAAAAAGGATATGTAGAACACAACTCAGACGAAGGAACGTGGCAAATCTATGAATACCCGCTACGCGTATTCGGTGAGGGTGAAGGGGCTGTATACGTCTTTTATGACGATCGCGATGCTATCCTACACAAGACCTCAGATGGACGGTGGGCGTGTAACATCGGTTATACGGAACACGATGTCAGTCAACGGGTTTGTGAACAAACGAAACAATGGACACAACACCCCACAATCGCACTGATTCTAAAAACAGATACCCCCAAAGATTTGGAAGAAGCACTGCATTATCTCCTAAAGCGGTGTGGATGTTGGCGAAAAGACCTAAAGGACAAAGGGGCAGGCAGAGAGTGGTTTGATACAACCCCCGATAAAGTCCTGATGCTCTATAAACACATACAACTCTGCTATGAAAGACGTCTCAGTATTTATGAGCTTTACCGTTCATCGAAGTGAGAACCCCTGATGTCTATGTTTTTTACACGCGCAAGACAAGCGTAGACAAAATGCGACTCCAAAAATATCGGAGAATGGACATCAGCATAACACCGGACAACCGCAGATCGTGATTGAGTTGCTACAAAAACAACTCTCGGACACTAAATCTGAACTGGGCTGATGCTAAAGACCGAGAGAGACAACTCTTGTCTATGTTAAAGACAGAACAAGAAAAGACGAAAATGTTGATGCTACACAAACCGAAGAAAAGATTCAACTGGCTCGGATACTTCCGACTCAAAAAGTAAGTTCGGAGACGCAATAATGTTTCAGAGGACATCAATATCCGTGTTGGTGTCCGTTGCCTGTTTATAGGGGGGTGTCTGTTTTGTTTTTCTGTCTGGTGTTTAGGTAGGGCGTTTGCAAAGAATGCGGTGTAGGGCATTGTGTGCATCCTTTGTGTTGCGATTATCGCGGAAATATGGGAGAGCGTGTCAATACTGTTGTCTTGTCTGTTGTGTGTGTGAGTATAACCCGCTTCGGTTCTATTGTGTGTAGAGTTGCTTGCTCGATCTTCTCACCTATCTGTAAAGAGAACTGCTGATTTGAATGTGTGTCAAGTATCAATGCTTGTGGGGATATACCGGTGAGCGTGCCAGTCAGTTCATACTGCGGTTGCTTGACTACGGTTCGCCAGCCGAGGGGTCTGAAGATGTTGTTGTCTATTATCGTTTGGCAGTCAGCATCTGGTGTCGGATCAGTATAAGTGCGATGGGATGTGTGCTTCTGACCGATGGAATTGCGTAGGGAAAGGTTTAGATTGGGTATAAAGAGAGAGGCAGATAACCGATAACGATTACCTGCCTGTCCGTTTTTGTAAAAAGTTGTGTAGCAAGGTATCGGTGTTATTCCATCTCTTTTTCTAACTCTGATAAGATAGATTTTGCGAAATCCTTATCAAAGTTTTTTTTCACCAGTTCCCTTGCGAGTGAGCGTTTTTGCTCTGCGGTTGCCCCCTTGACATCAGACACCAGCTTGCGAACCTGAGAAACGACTAACTTTTGCATCTCGGTAGTCCGGGAACGAAGCATCTCACGATCCAAGTCCATCGGAAAATACCTATCTATCTCTTGTGATGTTAGCGTTTGAGATACGACAACATCAAAGTATTTTTCATCTAAATCTACAAGAAATGGTTTCAATTTTGATTGGACTTTAGAGAGTGAAACTACAGAATCAAAAACAATTGATTGGGAAGTGGAAACTGCGTTTTCTGCTGCGGATTCTGATGAATCCTCCGATATGGTGGTATCAACATTATCATCTAAAAGTATGGAACGCGGTGATCTTAATTTCAGATCGAGTTCTTTTAAGAGTTCACGTGTTTCGCGTTTCCATTCTTCAAACCACTTATTTGCAGCTTCTGTCTCCAAACGTCGTTTTTCTGCTTCTGCCTCTCTTTGTGGACGGGAAGCATTCCAGTCAGCAATACGATTTTCGGACTCACGTATAACTTCAAGTGATTTTGAAAATTCACCCGAACTATTTTCCATAAGCCAACTTATTTTATCTTCTGTATTCAACTGGTCAAATGCAGTTACTTGTTTATGGAGCTTTTGGTTTTCTTCCGTAATGTATTTGTCAAATGCCTCACTTGTCATTTGTTTCGACTGCCGATAATGTGTCATCAACTTTTCTTGATCCTCTAAACTTAGGCTTTCAAAATCAATATCCATTGATGACAACATCTCCAGAAACTCTTTTTCCAAAGTAGATCGGGTATCTTTCCCATTTTGAGAAACGGCATTCTTAGAATAATCATCATTCACAACTAATGCCGGTATGATCTGTCTCTGATATGCCCAAACAAAAATACATACGAGTATCAAAACAATGAATATGCTGCCTATGTAGAACTTGTTTTTCATGGATTTACTCCTTTGCAAATATGATTTCTGGAGGTGGGTTCTTCTCAATATATTTATCGTAATCAAAATCGGGGAGTTTCCACGCTGCCAGAATATTATTCATATATATTCTGACGCTGGGAGTTGCCGCGCGTAATTCAAGCTTTCTTGTCCTTCTCTCTGTAAGTTTGGCATTTTTCTCATCAAATTTCGTCTGAAGCTTTTTCGATTTCTCAACATGAACATCGCGTGCTTTTTCCCAATACTTGACTAAACCCCTATATTTACGATGCTCCTGCTCATTCCAGTTCAACCACTTTTCAATAGCTTCTACCAAATTATAAGCTGGAACATATTCTTTGAAGGCAGCGTCACGTTCCTTTTTGGCATCTTCTCTCTCCTTTTTCCAATCCTGCCACGCTTTATATAATCTCTGATGTTCATTACAATAATAGCAATCTGGTTGACAATAACGAGGATCGTCACACATCCTTACATAGTTGTCATACGCTTTTTTGGCTTTCTTTTCATAAATTTTACTGAATTCATAAGAACTTATTGCAGAGGATAGTCTTGAATCCTTTTTCTCCAGGTCAGTCTTCGCTTCAGTCAAATCCTCCTTTATATCCTCAACTTTTTTCTCATACACTGAGGACATATACATATTGTGAAGAATTAATGCGTTGTCACTTTGTTCATCTTCATTTTCTTGGTCAATTTTTGCCTGAAGAGACTCGGTTTCATCTTCAAGACTCTTTATTTGCCCTTCAACTGTTTCCCATACACCCTTAGCATTTAGAAACGCATCTAAGGCAGCGTAAAGTTCCTTCCAAGTTACAGCAGAAACAACGGTCGTAATACATAACAGCGTAATAGCAAAAAGGACTAACTTCTTATTACGGATGGATAACATCTTTATTTCTCCTTTGATGTGTAAATGGTATCTCACATGCATCTATACAATTTTCGTATAACATTATATCTGACAGACCACAAGTGATAGATCAAGCAGTGGTATGTTTTAGGCAGCATGCAACAGACAAGATACCGCGGTATGTTCTTCATCATAATGTTCAAAACACCGCAGAAGATGACCCTGCATCAGCAAACTCTTTATCTTCGACAAATTCATCACACCAAGACTGCCACCGCGCTTTTTCACCAAAGCAAGAGCATTCAGCAATACACCAAGACCCCCACTATCTATACGACGCGTGCGATGGAAATCAAAAAGAATGTGAGGAGATGTGTGACGACCTATTTCGCTATAGAGCGTATCACGCAACTCAACAATAGACGCACCTATCAGACGACTGACAGGTTCAACGATAACAACGCCATCTTGAAAACGAACTCTCGTGTCCATAAATACACCTCACTAATAGCATTTTACGTTATATATCACACAAAAATAAAAATCTTTACTATTTTTTTTATAAACGCCCGTAGAAAAAAATTAGTAAAGATTTTCAAATAGAAATGATATAATAGACAAACCGACATGTAACGCGCATGTCACTGGAGGCAAACTATGACACAACTACAAGGTCCCAATAACAGAGGTAAATGTCCTTTCTATGTCATACCAGATAACCCACTCTCCGCAGAAAAGTCGGTGCATCAATGTGTCTCCTGTGCCTGTGGAAAAAGCACACAGATGCATTCTCACAATGAAGATTTGCGACAGATCGCATTCCTAACAATCATTGAAGAAACACCGAAGTATAACCCACATCACCCAAGCGGAGCATCGTACACAACCTTCATAAAAGCAAAGGTATGCACACGATTATGGCAGGAAAGAACAAAAATACTTAGAGAGATACCTTACTCACATCAAGAATGTTATGAGGAAGACAGCGATGCCCCAAACAATCCCTTAGTCACCGGATTGTTCGCACAAGCTTGTGTCATAGAAAATATGGCTGATAATGTAATACAGAAAATCGAAGTTGAGTTCTTACGCAATAACTTACCAAAACTTCTGAACAAACTCTCAGAAAATGAAAGACAGGTAATTGAAATGAAGTTCTTTGATGCTTGTAAAGGCAAACAAATCGCCGAAAAACTCAACATCACAGAAGGATACGTAACACGACTCACACAATCCGCTTTAGCAAAACTCGGTAAAGCATATCTAAACGCACTCGATACAGAAAACGGAAATCCGTATCAAAACACATAACGCATATCGCAAACATCAAATCATAAAGAAGACTCACAGTGGAAACCATCTGTGTGTGAATTTGTGACGCTGCTTTCAAAATCGGCTTTTCAGATTGCGTTCTGACGCGTTCTTTTTGATACCTTGAGATTGCTTTATTTTCTTAAAATCTTCGTATATTGTTCTGAGTTTCCAGTTTCCTCCTTCAGCGTTGAGTATCTCAGGTATCTTGGGTGCTGATAATCCCTTTTTTCGTAAGTCCCTGACTCTGATGAATCTTTTGACGGCTTTTTTCTTTTTAGCAGCGACACCTAATTTGCTAAACGCTTTGCCAATTTCCTTTGCGTCATTCACCTATTCACCCTCCTTTGTGTAGTGTGTGGTGCATCACGGGTGACCGGATGCACTTTGATCCGATATGGTGAGTATATCACATTTACAAGAAAATGTTAGATATTTTGTCAAAGTCACCCCCTTCGTCAAATGACGAAAGGTAACGTGTTGGGTGTGTGAACTCGTGATATTGCCGGACGCTGTAATGATTTTCTATGATATTCCGTTATATGAGACAAGATGAGACTTCCAAAGAGTGTATAGTAGAATAGGAGGATATACCATGTCTAAGATACGGATGAGAGAAGCAGAAGCTTAGTCCCCGTCAAACGTGCTGCGTTGTATCGTCATGCGAAATCAGGGGCATTGTCCACCAGTAAAAACGCTCAAGGATTTGGTTGTAGACACCGCTGAACTCCAGCGATATTACGGAGAACTCAATACAAATGGCACAATGAGACACAATGAGAAAAACGAAAAAGACAATCGCAGACAACCTGAGACTCCAGAAATATCAGAGAATGGACATCAGCATAACACCGGACAACCCCACGTCGTGATTGAGTTGATGCAAAAACAACTCTCGGATACTAAAGCTGAACTCGCTGACGCAAAAGACCGAGAGAAACAACTCTTGTCTATGTTAAAGACAGAACAAGAAAAGACAAAAATGTTGATGCTACCCAAACCGAAGAAAAGATTCAACTGGTTCGGATACTTCCGACTCAAAAAGTAAGTGTTAATTCGCAATAAGGTTTCATAAACGCGGTACAATTAGTCCTGTAAAGGAGGATCATGATGTTTAAACGTCTTGTCGAGTAATCTCCTCAAGATTATTCTGATTAAGTAAGGTTAACAGTGAACTTGCAAGACCAATGCCATATTGTCGAAAACCCGCTGCCATAACACCCACTGACGCTGCCTTCTGCAGAGCAGCATAGTTCTGATTATACGCATATTCAATGATTGTTCTATCCAATGTTAACGGTGTCATCTTCCCGTTAGCTGCATTCAAATAACCTTCGTGTGTGTTCCAATGATTTTGCGCGTCACCAATGTCATTGATAGTCCACGTTACACCTTTACTATTCGTTAGCGTCTCCGAGAACGCTGTTGTCTGCAACAACGTTATGAACAACGTAAGAATAGTGAAGACCGTTCTCTTGATTAACATTATTCTGTCCCTCCTTTATCCGAAAAGTCTTCCAGAATCATTTCAGGCGTTGAAGCTTCAATTACCTCTCTAAGTGCTGCCTGTCTTGCATTCATTACCGCTGCATGTCCTCGTATTGCTGCTGTCATTTCTTGAAGTATACGAGAACGTTTTTGTCTGAGTTCAGTCGTTGCAGTTTGGTAATCAAAATCAGGATAATCAATCATAAATTGGTAAAATTCTTCATAGACAGGGTGATCCTTAATACTCTGGTGAGGATCACCAGATATACGTATACTATTTTGAAGTGATTCAAGGTTACTTCCTGGTGGTGCTTTCACTTGCATGAAGTGTTCCAAGATTTCACTGAGTTCACCATCTGAAACGGGTGTTGGCGGTTCAGCAATTTGATCTTCCTGTTGCGTATTGTTTTCAGGGTGTGCCACCGGTATTTTGTCCGAGTGGTTATCCGTTGGCGGGTTATCTGTCACATGCTTTTGTTGCTTGTTCCGATCTGCCTGTTCTTGTGCTTTTTTGGCATCGGCTTCAAGCTGCTCGTTTTCTGCATACTCGTTTACCATCACAAGCACAAAAGCACCTATGAATAGCACAATGAGGACACCGAGTCCCCAATAAACTTTGTTTCTCATGAGATTTTACTCCTTCTCAATTATTATGAGAGGTATCCCTTTACTTCGCTCACTCCAGCGAATAGGGCAGTTTGGGAGAGGGTTTAGATATATCCGCATTACACCCAGTGCATGTTCCGCCTGGGCCACATTGATGTATTTCTACGGGTGTCTCATCTGGTGTTGCATCTGTGCCGAGTATGAGAACACCGATAATCGCAGAGAAAATAATAAGGGTTATGAGAATAACTTTGTAGTCCAGTCTCATCTTTTGCCTCCAATTATATCATTGAAGCAGGTTAGTTGTTTAGACAGACTACAGAAATTGGCAGGTAAACGAGATATAATTGCAATCTCTGTAGAGGTTGCTGGTCTCTATTATAGCATGACATAAAAGCCGTTATTTGATATGATAGATACCAGCTCTGTCGTAGTTCTGTTACGTCAGTGCTACGCATCGGCAGTGTTGATACCACTGTCGGTGCATATATTAAGCACCCTCCGACATAATCCACACAATTCGGAATTCAGTGAATTTCTAATGTCTAAAAAGCATTATACAAAATTGTGCAAAAAGTGTCAAGAAAAAGTTAGTTGTTTTTTGAAGGTAAATTATACTTATTTTAATTCGGAAAATTCGGATTCTGCTATGATGCAGAATTCCTTATCTTTGGATGTTCTGCTTTGGCGGGTCCTGATCTTCTCAATTCCTATGATGAGATATTGCTCGATGTGTGCGATTCATTTTCTGATAAGTTGCCACCAAAAGAAGTTGATGAAGTCGGCTTGGCAAAATTCTTTATTCAGATGAAGCAAAAACTAACTTATATGCTAATCGGACATTTTTTTTACCCCCAAAGGTTGCTGCAGCTTTGCAAGGTATCAAGTGGTATTCTGAAAACACGGTTTATTACATAGAGTAATAAAAAAACCCCCAAACGTTACTGCAACTTGGGAGGCAACAGGTGAGTCGATGAAATTAACAGATTGGATAATTAGGTTATCCATTTTTCCCATCTTTATATCTCGCAATTGCCCCCGTTCTGCCAACTCTGCCTTTGCATAGTGTGCAGGCATCTGTGATGATTTCCATCTACCCGCTACCTGCATATCAACAACCGATGCACCTGCTTGTGCAAGAGACACCGCAGAACCCCACACGGAGCGAGTGACCCGATATGAAGCCGTCAATACCTGCTGCTTCTGCCCGCTTTGTGATTATCTGTCGCGCAGATTGACACGTGAGTCTTTGCTTTTGGATATGATCGCCGCGGCGTCTCCTACGAAAAACAGCATCGGTTATCTTTGCATCCGCTACGTATTTATTCAAAATCTTCCTTGTGTCATCACACACATAAAGAGACTCACCGATACCCGTTTGTCAGCGTGAGTTCTAAATCGGATTTGCCAGAATACTTCGCACGCCATTTCACAGCCGCTACGACCTGTCCAATTGTGCTCGGAGACTTCCCAGTTTCATGCAGGTGTGTAAGGTATTCAGCCAACAGCACATCATCAATAGACCTGTCACCCAACCATGCAGATAGGTCGACCAAGCATCTACTATATGCTCGGAGTGTGTTCGGCGCGACGGCCGACGCTAATATTTTTTTGTTTGGATGGACACCGTGCCATCTTGTGATCTCTGTAGTTTTCCCATTTTCATTTTGCCTCTTTTCAGATAATAAAGGAGAACCGTGTAAACGGAGTTTTGCTTGCCTTGCAGCAAGAAGAACGTGGACACTGGAGCGCAGAATGGATACCACCCTTTCCAACAGATGATACGGACACACAGGAATATGCCAAGGCGGAATATCTGTATATATACTATATTCAGACCTACGGCAAAAAGTTAGATACCCCTGAATATGAAAAGGAAGCGAAGGCATGCCGTGAGGCTCGCATGATATGATAGCAAATCAAATACATGAAAAGATTAACTCGTATCCGTATGGTGCGCGACAGATGGATTTAATGAAACTCTCATGGCCCTGGCTTGATGATGCGCGTAGTGTTAGCGATAGCTCCGGCACCGTGCTCAATTATTCATCGGAGTATTTTGGTGATCCAGAAATAAGGGCACTCTGGAAAGAACTTGGTATCTGGGATTATTAGAAGGAGGATTTTTTATGTTTGTTAGAAAAATTGCTTTATGTATGATTCTTTTCTGTTTTGCGTCTCTTTTTGTCGGAGTGCCTTTTGCAGCGGCTCACTCTGCCACAGAATTGTTAACATCTACAAGTCCACTTGACCAAGCGGCGAGACAACGCAATAACGCGCTAAAAAAGAAAGCTTATTAGGCGAAAAGATATACGCCAGCACTGAAGACAACAGAAGCTCTTTTATCTGCGTGGAAGGGCAGGTGAACAGTTATTTACCCTTATCAATGGGTGATGTGTGTTATTCTATTTGGCAACACCGAAATACAATCAGAAACAGCGAATGTTCACATTATGTGATTGATTTTTCAATCGGTATTGACTATAATGAAGGCATGAACGACATTGCACACGCTCACTATACGCTCGGTAAAGCTGCATTTGATGATGGGCAGGTTGACCAAGCGATGACCCATTTTGAAGCGGTTCTCGAACTTGACCCGGATTATATTGACGCGCATCACGCCCTTGCCCTCTGCTATTTTTCACAGCATCAACTGCAAGAAGCGAAAAACGCAACACAGACCGCACTGAAACTTGACCCAACCTATCAACCCGCCTTGTCTTTCCTTCAAGCCATTGTGCCACAAGATACCACCAAGAAAACTGAAAATACCGAACAAGATCAAAAACCTATTCCGACTGAACAAACTGAACAAGCAAAGCCACCTATTGAGGACAAAGAACTCGACATTGATAAAGAGATGGAGCGCGGCACTGTTTACCTCAACAATAAGCAATATCTACAAGCCGAAGCAGCATTCAAAAGAGTGCTCAAAATAGAACCTGAGTCTGTTGAAGCACATTACCAACTTGCACAGGCTTATGTAGGTATGAGTGCTTTAGACAACGCCAAGAGTCAAACTGACACTGTTTTGCAACTCGATCCGCACTACCGCCTTGCACACGAACTCCGCAATGTCATAAAGTTTGCTACATATAAAGATAAACAGAAGTCGCGATATAAAAAACTTATTCGGATACTGCCTCTTTTGATTGTTATCGGCGTCGTTATATTTGTCGTGATACAACAGGGAGTCTTTTCCGGTATCTTGCCAGGTAAGGAACAACCCAAAATATCTATTGACGCAACTTTAGAAGAACGGACGAACAAAAACGGATACATTGATGCCGGTGAGAATGTCCGACTCAGGTTGACACTCACAAACAGCGGAGGGAATGCAAAAAACATCAAACTGCGGATACGCCCAAAGTCTATCAGTGGTGTGCAGTATCAGACACCCGATCAGACGATCACGCTCGGTAAAAATGAGTTTAGAATAATCCGTATTCTGTTTACAGCTGATGACCAAGCCCGCACCAAAAAAGTCCCTCTAAACATAGAAGTGCTTGATAAAACCTCAATACCACTTGCAACGACAGATTATATACTCAATATAAAGTCGAAAACGGGGAGATGAAATATAAATGAATAATCGACTACTTCAAAAAGCGTTTCAGCGAGAACATCGCAAACGGGCGTTTCGCATTTCTTTGATTGTGCATGGTATCGCTATCATCCTTCTGATGCTCAATCTCTATTTCAAATCAGACATATCGGAAGCTGAGGATGAAATACAGATAGATATTTTATCGGAGCTGCCACGACAGCAGAAAAAAAGAAAAAAGGTGCTACCGATACCTAAGAAAGAAACCGAAACAGAAACACCGATAGAACTGTCCAAGCAAAGACGAACAATGCAACAGAAGCAGACGACAGTCAAACACATACAAACATCCGCAGCAATACAAAAGATGGAGGGAGGATCGGCTGCTAACCTACAACCTGATATTCAGAGCGCAGCGTCAAAAACTGCTGATGTCTTAGAGGTATTAGATACGCCTGATTTATCTACAGATGCGGATTTGACACCTTCCCCCGACTCGGTGTTGACACCCATCGGTGGAGATTCTGTGACACCCAACGTAAAAAGTGTCGGCAAACGTGAAGGCACTTTCGAAAGGGGATCCGGTAAAGGCACAAAGTCAGGTCTCAGTATAAATCCATCTCAAACAGGAGCAGGAAAAACAGGCTCTGGTACTGGTGGGACAACCGGTAAAGGGAAAACAGGCTCCGGCACCGGAGATACATTTAGCAGTGTCATACAACAACTGGCAGATGATATTATACAAAGTAGCGGTGGCGCACCGATTGATGTCGTCTTTGTCATTGATGCCAGTGGCAGTATGTTAGATAATATCCACGCTGTCGCAGAACACCTTATCGAAATGATTGACGCATACAAAGCCTCTGAAATTGATTATCAACTCGGTCTAACACGCTTCAATGTCCATCAAAATGGAACAAACAATATACACGTGTCATCATTGACGACAAACTTATCTCAATACAAGCAGATGCTCTATGCGATTAGTGTATCTGGCGATGAACACGCATTAGATGCTATCCATCAAACATTAGATCAAATGAAGTTTCGAGGCAATACCGTCAAGCACTTGATTCTACTCACAGACGAACCATTTACAAGTTTATCAGGAAAGACATTAGGTACGGCTATCCAGGTGTGTCAACAAAATGAAATCTATGTAAATGTGTTAGGTGAGAATATTGGACAACACAAGAAGTTAGCAGAACAAACGGGTGGGACTTGGCATGCAATTCCGAAAGACGAAATACCGCAGCAGGTCATGACAACACAACAACCTAAAAACATCGGACGCATGATACGAACATCGGCTGCCAACTTCCCAACCGACATTATCCTATTTATTGATACAAGTGAAAGTATGGAATCAAAAAAGCCATATATCGCACAACAGATTGATACGTGGCTACGCGATTGGGATAACGCACATATTGATTATAGAGTGGGTGTCGTTAGGTTTCGCGCAAAAGGTGCTACTAATATCGTGAATGTTTACAACCCACCTCAAACACAAAGCCAAATACACAAGATTTTAAAAATCCCCTTCAAAGATAATGAAAACCTACTTTCAGCAATCCAGGAAACTGTCAGACGGATCAAAACCAGACCGAATGCTCAAACGCATTTCATTGTATTTACGGACGAACCGGGTGATCCGAAGCAAACCACAGGCGGCACCCTTCAACTTATCAAGCAAATGCCCGCTATTGTCAGCGTGATCGGAACGACCAACACATTTCATCAACAACTTGCACAACAAACAGGGGGGATCTGGGTCGCAATTCCTAACGGACACAAACGTAACGATCTCTATCATTAACTAAAATGCTTACCAAAATACGGTTGAACAAGTTATTAACCATATTAACAAGTGCCGAGAAGCATCACAATCTGAATGATTCAGTGTGATATTGATGAGTCAAGAAGGAAGGAGTGGATATGAGGAAAGTATCGTATTTTACTGCCTTCGTGAAAGTAAAGGGACATGAGAGAAAAAAATCCGTGTAATCTGATAAATCCATATAATCCGCGATTCAGAATGCAAGACGAGAATACCCGAAAGTTGCAGATACCCAAAAACTTACATGCCCACGGTCTTGACTGGATGGATAACGGTGAGTCTGTCGTTTTCAGTGCACATGAGGTGGAACTGAACGTTCGATTTAGTCATACACAACCACCGACTAATATCTATAAGTATGATATAAAAAGTAGAAATATCACACAGTTGACAAATAATTCTGGCTTTTCCGATTTGCTAAACATAAACTATGTTGGTTTAGATTGGATAAGCGATGATGTGCTGTCTGTATCCCCAGTTGGTAAAAAAAGTAACGTGGGGGCGATAAAGCAGTAGAAACTCTGTGCCGTTCAAAATAGGCAGGTAATCGTTATCGGTTATCTGCCTATTTATTTTTTGGTTGCATTTGTATTGGCAGGTATGGTATACTAATCGGAATGAGTGTTAATAGTTTTAAAAATTGAAAGGGGGGTTGCTTTCACAACACCCCCACACTGATAAAAGTAGGATACCACAAAATTTTGGATATGTCAAGTAAAAAATGCATTTTTTTACGAATCCCTGTATTTTCCGATAGTGTTTGGTGCGATAGGGAAATCGCACCTACCGACTGGGTTAGGTCAAGGGGTTGCATAGCAAAAGCGTGTGTGTATTCTATTTTTTTTATTATAGGAGAAGAAAGATGGTGCTAAATCCATCCTTGCGTTTAGGCATTTTGAATGCTGTTCCTGTTTCGTGTCATAATTTAGAGGCTCCTGAGTTAGTTGAGTCGACTGAATACAACATACCTCACCCAACTGTAGAGACGACGATGCAGTTGCCTTATGGTTTTAGTAGTGCGTTATCGGAGTTGTTGTCTGGTGAGATGTGTTCTATTGATTTTTTATTGCTGTGTGTATTTAATTATCGTAGCACTTATGATACGGGTAAGACGTGGCGGACGGGTTTGCGTCTGCTTTCTGAACTTACCGATGTATCTGTTCGTTATATCCGCGAGCGGCTATCCGATTTGAAGGACAAGGGTTGGTTATTTGTTTTATCTGTTGGTATTAATACGGGTAGCATATACGAGGTTGTGCATCACAATTGTGATCGTGACGAAGTTCCGACAGATAAAAATGGTAATCCGTTGAAGTTTGCGATACCTCGTGGTGTTGGCGGTATTCTTGAAAGGTTGTTTTCTGGTGATATAAGTTGGAAGTCTGCGGTTGTATGGATAGTCATGAAGTATCGCAGTGATTGGCAGACGGGCATAACGAATTCGTTGAGTATTGACAAGATACGCAAGTGGGTAGGTATGAGTCCGCAGACGGTCGTTAATTGTATAAAAGAACTCACGAAAGCGGGTTTAGTTAAGCGTTTGTCCAAGAAGCACGAGGCGGGTGTATATCAGTTGTATCCGAAACCTGATGGGAAACCGAAGCCTGTTTTCCGCAAGCGGAAGGTTAAGAAGGTTCGGACACCTGAAGATAAGGAGATGCGTGCGGATGGTGATTGGCGTTATAGCTTCAACGAGTTATGGAGAGTCAATGTTGAAACGAATCAGATTCAACGTAGAAAGTCGCGGCGTTTTGGTATATGGCGTAATACATCGGAGCATGAGCGCTACACACAGATGCCGAAGTCTATGCGGGATGCTTTTGAAAAAGCTTATGAGTATTACCATCAAATTAAACGGGAATTAGGTGTTACCGATAGCACACACAGCGTTACCCATACCGCACAGGGCGTTACCCATACCGCGCACGATGTTTTGGAGAGGGAGGTTGGAGGCAATGGTAGTAAGGGTTCGTAAACAACCCGATTTCGCGTAACGCGCAGCTAATTCAAAATTAATTAGGACCCAAGACGCGGACGATTTGCATTTTTTGATTCTTTTCTGTTCAGGACAACCACAACGGTTGCGGTAACGGTTTAAAAGGACAACACTTAAGGAAAAGAGTCAGATTTTTTTCTCTGATTTAGACTGATATTTTATATCGGTCTATGTTCGTTGCGTAGTTAGGCACACCGCCTGCGCCTAAATATAGGGGTTGCGATTCTTAGCAAACGATAGCAGAAAATACGCTTTACCGACTTTTTCCAGGGCAGTTTGTGTCAGTTGACTCACACGCCCCTCGGAGACCCCCAGTGTCTTGGAAATCTCTACACCGCTTTTTTCTTCAAAAAACTTTAGCTGCAGAATACTTTTTTCTTTCTCGCTTAACCTGCGAGTCAGCAATGGATAGTATCTGCGGAGATTTTCCGCTTCAAGTCGACGAATAACTTCGTCTTCCATAGATTCTTGTGAACACGCTTGACGCGTGAGCTCCGCAACTAACGGGTTTCTACAACACACACCTGTGCAACCGGAACAATCAGAAGGCTCTGTGGGAAATGGAATATGTGATAACGCTTTGGAACGTTCATGCCAGAGACGCGTGCAGACACGTGATTTCACAAACGTAATCAGACTTGCACCACTCGGATGAGATGGATTATATTCTGGTAAAGCCTCTAATAGTGCCAGATACGCTATCTGATAAAAATCTTCTTTCAGTCCTTGTAACCTATCATTTTTCGCTGTTATAGCATCTACACAATGTTTCACAGACGCATCCGCAGAGAGCGGATCATCCGGGACAATATAAAACGGACATTTACCGCGTTGGCTGGGACCACCACTTGGACAATTCATATATACCTCCCGTACACGACTTAGAATCTGCAGTTCGGTTCATATGAAACAAACTGTCTATATTTAATATATGTGTTTTATAGAAAAATCTTTAGTTCTTTTTTAGAAACGTTCATATATTTTATCAGATACACACTTTTTTTACCCGTGAAAAAAAGCTAAAGATATTTTGTCTTGTCTAATATACATGATACATAAGCGATATGCGTTTCTGTCAAACAATCAACCCTTTATATGAGGTGAACACATGGTAACACTACGAAAAAAAGGCAACATCGCTATCCTACAACCGACTGGAAACATTATAGGAACAGCCGTGCGGGACATGCGAACTGTCATGACAAAACAGATAGATACTGCGAACAAACCTCTTATTCTTATTGATTTTCAGCGCGTGCAGAAAATGGATAGTGGCGGACTAGGCACGCTCATGAGTGCCTACAAACTGGCACGCTCAAAAAATGGACGGATTGCCATTATTCATGTTGGGAAAAATATCAAAAACCTGATCGTCCGCAGTCGGCTCATCAATATGTTTGAACATTTCAATACCGAAGCTGCAGCAATATATGGACTGAAGCGTAAATAGGCGGGGTCTGGTCAGATATAATGTCAGACGAAAATCGTATAGATGCATGTGAGATGCCATTGATAATTTGATCCTTGATAACTTTGAAGAATAGTTTGAGGCAGCATACGCAGGTATGCTGCCTACACTATTAACACTTATTTCAATATCAATAAAGACCTTGATTTAGTATATTTACCTGCCTTCAGTGTATAGAAATAAATTCCCGATGAAATTCTTTCACCTCGATTATTAGAGCCATCCCAATGAATAGCATTTATTTTATCTATATAAGTGCCTGGCATTTTATGACCAATATCTATATGTCTTATGATAGCCCCTTTAATATCATATATAGTTAATTCTACATGAGAACTTTCTGATAATTGATACGGTATCCAAGTTTCAGGATTAAACGGATTCGGATAATTCGGTAATAATTCTGTTGATGTAGGAATAAGTCTAAACGGTTCTATATTATTAGAAGGTGCATTAGATGAACTAATAGGATTAATTGTAACGTCAATTCTATCACGCGCTTTTCCATCTGTTACATTAACTGTAACTACATAGCTTTGAAGAACTTTATTTGTTACAAGTGATATTTGTCCTGTTTCAGAGTTTATTGTAAAGTTATGAATATTGGGAGCTAAACCTTCATGTTGAGTTCCAGGAATTAAATAAACAAATTTATATTCAAGTTTATCTCCATCAGGATCTGTTGCAGATATAGGTTCGCCTACAAAAGTACCTAGATTTGCAGTTGCGCTTACTTCGCGTGTGGTAGAATCACCATCCACAAATGATGGCGGACTATTTTTTTTCACTTTTACTGTAATATCAATAGAATCTCTTGCTAACTTGCTATCTTCTACAATAATTTTAAGTTTGTATGTTTTTTCAGTATCATATTTTTCTTCATCTGATGAGTAATATAAATATAACTGGCCACCAGTCTTTGACACGTTTATTCCTGTAAAGGTAATGGTGCTTTGTTCAATTGTAAAAAGATTGCTATTGCTACTTGCAATCTTATATTTCAATCTGTTAGAATAACGCATATTATGTCTTGTATATTCTTCATTATCTATAGCATCCTCATCTGTAGCATCTATTATGGCAATAGTGTTACTAATAGTCGGGAACAATAATTTTTCACTAATAGTAAACTCTTTTGATAGACCTTTAGCATTAATATTAAATTTTGGAGGTTCATTGATATCTCTAATATTTACAGTAATATCAATTGTATCAATAGTATTTTCACCTAATTTACAGTCAATTTGAAAAGAATAGCTTGTAGGATCTGATTCGTAATTGAATATATCTTTAGTTCGTAATTGACCTGTGTTAGAAACAATATCAAAAGCATTAGATCCATCACCCTTAAGTTCAAAAATCAAGTTATCCTTATTAGGATTGTTCACAGATGGTTTACCTATATTTTTACCTGATGCCGTATTTTCATTTAGAGAATATGTAACACTTTCTTCTAAAAATCCTGGATTTTCATTGACATCGGTAATTTTGATAGTGACAGTAATACTATCAGTTCCACCCTTTTCATCACTAACATTAACAATTATAGTATATGTAGTTTTGGTTTCAAAATCCAATGCTGCTTTTGTTTTTATTTGTCCAGATGTGCTTTGAATACTGAATGCGGCTGCATCTGTTCCTCTGAGTGTCCATGTAAGTGTATCATTATTTGCATCAGTTGCTGTGATAGGGCTTCCTATGTTAACCCCTGATGCTGTATTTTCAGCGATTGATCGTTCAGTATTAGCACCATCTGTAAATACAGGAGCGCTATTAGGTGGTGCTTCGTATACATCATTTATGTTTATCGTTACAGAAATATCATCTTCTAAGCCATCACTATCTGATACAATAATTTTCAATGAATAACTATTTTTAGTTTCATAATCAAGAGCCGATACAGTTTTTAATTGCAGTGTATCTGAATCAGAATCTATTTCGGAATTAAAAGATGCTGCATCTGTTCCTCCAAGTGTCCACGTCAGTGTATCACCATCATCAGGATCTGTTGCGGATATATCTATAGAATCACCAATATCTTCATTGGGTGCTGTATTTTCATTTACTTCACGCGTAATATCACTACTGTCTGTGAAAACGGGTGCTTCATTGACATCTTTTATTTCAATGGTAACAGTGATAGTGTCTGATTTGTTCCCATCTGATGCGGTGATTATGACTTCATAAGTATCTTTCGTCTCATGATCTGTTGATTCTTTAGTCTTTATTTGTCCAGATGTGCTTTGAATACTGAATGCGGCTGCATCTGTTCCGCTGAGTGTATATGTAAGTGTATCATTATCTGCATCCGTTGCTGTGATAGGGCTTCCTATGTTAACCCCTGATGCTGTATTTTCAGCAATTTCAAGGGTAGTAGTATCAGATGCAAAAACAGGTGCTTCATTTGTATCTATAGTGTTTATCGTAACCTTAATCGTATCAGTTAAGGTGCCATCAGATACTGTGATTGTTATAGCATAGGATTGTTTTAAACTATAATCGATATTATCTTTAGTCTTCAGTTGACCTTTATCATCAATACTAAATGAACTTGCATCTGTACCACTTAATGTCCATGTGAGTGCATCTCCATCGTCATCCGATACTGAAAATGCGCTTCCAATATTAGTAATACTATCGGTATTTGCTAACACTGAACGTGTTGCAGTATTACCAGCATTGAAAACAGGTGCTTCGTTTACGTCTATTATATTAATAGTGATTGCTATAGTATCTGTCAGTTTACTATCAGAAACTTGAACTGTTATAGTATATGAATTCTTGTTTTCATGATCTACATTTGTGCTTGTTTTAATTTGGCCTGATGTAGCGTCAATTTCAAAAGGGGCAGCACTTGAATTTATCAAACTATACGTCAATTTGTCACCATCGTCATCATCTTTAGCGGTTATAGGGTTGCCAATGTTTGTGCCTATCGGAACATTTTCATTTATAGAACGTGATGTAGGAATACCACTAATAAAATATGGTGCGTTATTTTGAGGTGTTTGTGGTTCTATAGTTTCAGGTATATCAGGTTGCGTGTTTTCGGATGTATCAGGTTGCGTGTTTTCGGGTGTATCAGGTTGCGTGTTTTCGGATGTATCAGGTTGCGTAGTTTCGGGTATATCAGGTTGCGTAGTTTCGGGTATATCAGGTTCTATATCTACAATCTCAAAAACATCATTAATATATATTGTAACCGTTATTGTATCAGTGAGTTTACCGTCAGATACAATGACTTGGACTGAATAAGAATTCTTAAATTCATAGTCCAAAGAATCTTTTGTTTTTAATTGACCAGTCGTGCTAATAATATCAAATGTATTTGCATCTGTGCCTTGGATGGTATAGACAAGTGAGTCTTGTTCACTGTCACGAGCTGTAATTGGAGACCCGATATCTATACCGGCATTAGAATTTTCTGCTATATATCTACTTACGGTTTCACCTTCTATAAATTCAGGTGCAGTATTTTCATCAATATCACTTATTTCAATATCAACACTAATGGTATCACTCAAACCGTGATTATCATATACGTTTACATCAAATGTATATAAAGATTTTGTTTCATAATCAAGTGGTGATTTTGTTTGAAGTTGTCCTGTAGTAGATATGATGTGGAAATATTGTGCCTCTTCACCGGTTATAGTCCATTTTAGAATGTCATCTTTGTCTTCATCCGTAGCAGTGAATTTACCGATATTTGTTCTTGTAGTTATATTCTCGTCTATAGTTATACGTGTTGATAGATCTGATATAAATACAGGTGCTTCGTTGACATCGTTTACTATAATCTTAACTGTGATAGAATCTGTGCCACCGTTATTATCTGATGCATGGACAATAATTGAATAAGATGATTTTGTTTCAAAATCAAGTTGCGAATTTGTTATCAATTGCCCGGAGGCACTATCAATTTTGAAACGTGAAGCATCTGTACCGCTAAGCGTGTACTCTAATGTATCATTCTCATTAGCATCTGTCGCCTTTATAGCATTAATACCTATACCTATATCCGTATTTTCTGCTATATTACGCGTTGTATTTTCGCCTTCAACAAAAACTGGATATATATTTTCATATACATCATCGATTTTTATAGCGACAATTATGCTAGTTGTTAGTATACCATCTGACACATTAACTATTATAGAATATTCTGATTTTGTCTCATAATCGAGTGGAGACTTTGTTATGATCTGTCCATTGCTATTATCAATACTGAAGGACTGTGCATCTTGTCCAGTAATCGTATAATTCAGTTTATCGTTGTTTATATCCGTAGCTGTAATTGGTATTCCAATATTTTCGCCTGAGTCCGTATTTTCTGCTATATTGCGATTTGTCTTTTCACCTTCAACGAAAACGGGGGCAACATTTATGCGTTCAAAAATTTCTAAGGGTGTATTCGTATTTCCTATAAATGTATATCCACTATGTGTATTAGGTATATCAATAGGATCAACAATATCCACATAAATATAATCTAATGTATCATCGGGTCTGGTTATTGTATAGAGATCACTTTCATAATTGCCAGTAGATATTTGTACTATAAATTTATTACTTACAATTTCGCCAACCTTAACGCTCACTGGTATATTCATTTCAGATGGAGCACATACGGGTATAGTTATCTTTATTTGGTCTTTACCGACTTTTTCCAATAAGAATGTTATTGGTAATGGATCGAAACGATTATTATGTAAGTTAAGTGATTGAATTCTGGTCAATTTATCAAATATACCTTCCGGAAGTTTAGATAGTTTATTGTTACTCAGATCAATGTGGTTCAGCATTAATAATCCCGAAAAATCGAATGACTTTAATGATTCAATAGACATACCGCTAAGATCTAAATCTCTAATTAATAGTAGATCAAGGTCGCTTATAAGTCGGCAATCAGGTTGACCTAACGAATTTGTAATTCCTTTTATAACTTGTTCACTTCTATGACACACTGTAGATTGTGATATAGTATATCCGAAATGATTACGAGGTAATGTTGGTAACTGTTCAATTTTTGGAATGCCTTTAGAAGTGAAAACGTTACTTCTTGTATCGCCCTTTTTGATCCTGACAGTATCAATAGAAGTATTATTGTTAACCAACATATTTATATCAAAAGGTGCTCCAGTTGGTATTACGACTTGATATTTGTCAAACTCTATCTTCTGAAATGATACAAGAATTGGCAAGGGATCAAATATATTCCTACCCAGGCGCAACGATTTTAGTGAGATCAATCCGTTAAATATATCCTCGGGAAGTCTCCTGAGCATATTTCCGTATAGATTTAGATTCGTTAATCCGTGAAGACCTGAAAAATCGCCTGATTTTAATTGTGTAATACCTGCCCCGCGTAAATTAAGTTCAGTAATAGATTCAAGATGGTCAACAGTTATGTTTTCTGCATTATCAATATTTGGAATTGCACTAATAATTGCATCTTGAACTGCTGGCGTTCTTTCATTTATATCTAAAAAATCTTCCACAAAGTTTGTCCTGCCATCGTTCTTATCTATGAGTTTTATAACAACATAAACCCAATTTTTATCCTTATAGTCAGAAACAACTACCCTGACAATATACAAATTTTTGCTTTCATAATCCAACGGCAGTTTGGTTAGTATTTGACCGCTTTTTGAATCAATACTAAATGATTCTTGATCTAATCCATCAAGACTATATATCAATGTATCATTCGGATCTTGATCTATGGCAGTAATCGGCATACCAACATTGATGCCTGCTATAACATTTTCTTCTATGTATCGAACAAATATATTGTTGGTCCCAAAATAGGGAGGATTATTGGTTATATCATTTTGGACTTCTGATGTTTCTATTTCTGGTTCTTGATTATCTAAACTATCATCCTGTACTTCATCTTCTTCTATAACTTCATCTACCACGTTGTCGTCTGGCGTTTTATCAATAATTACTTCAACTTTATCAATAACGTTGATGGGGCTTCTATTAGATTTTACAAATATATATCCATAATGGAACTTTGGTAATTGCGGTAATACTTTTATTTCTGCAGTTACTATATCTGTTGTTCCATATATTCGCTCAACATTCAAAATAGAACTATAGGTGCTACCTTTGTTTACGGTAATCTTTGAATTCTTCGTAGTTCCATTCACTATATTAATATCTAATTCTATATCAAAGGGCGCAGCTGTTATAACAACCGCTCTAAACTCGCCATCCGATATTTTTTCCAATTTTATGGGTGTCTGAAGTGGATATGTATTGTTACCACCTAACCGAAGCACTGTTAAAGACTTTAATCCAGAGAATATTGAATTAGGTAATACATCAAGATTGTTGCCAAATAAATTCAAGTTTTTTAATCCTGATAAACCTTCAAAATCACCAGATTTTAAACTGTGAATATCTTTATTTTTAAGATTTAACGCAGTAATACGTGCAAGATGTGCATCAGTTATTTGTGAAACCTCATCTATATCTAAGGCTCTTTTAATTTCTTCCTGAACTTGCTCTGTCCGTTCACTTACTGGAATTGAATATGCTATATTACTAAAATGAATTATGTAAAGTATAAACACCGCACTAATTGATATTAACGTATATTTCCATCTGAACATATTTGCAATAATCATTTCAATACCTCCTGAGTATTTGCTCAGTTTTATATCAGGACAAGATTGTACTTCAGATTCTTGATAACACATCAAAAATCAAAACACATAAATAGACATTATTAAACCTTTCAGTATAATGGTTTATATCCATTGGACCGAAATTGTGCATATACTTCTGAATTTCACTGTAATTGTAGGTCGGGTAGAACTTGCGAAACCGACATGATAATAGGGTATAAGAAGAACAAATGGACAGATAAGGAAGGGAATTAAGGATTAGAGGTTTTAAACCTAACTTGTATTAGGAGTGTTGGTGATATAAATTGAGTAAAGTTAGATGGGACTTAATTCACAATTATTGCGAATTAAGATAAAGTAGTCACATAGCCGTAGACAAACATCCCTTATCTGTCAAATGCTGCAAATAACCATCATTGCGACCTCCAAAAATATATTAGTAAATTATTAAAATTGTAATAGACATTAAAACGATTTAATTTTGATGATCTTTATGAACACCAAGACTACCTATCATCTAAAACCGAATGTAACAAAAAACCCGTAACGCTCCAGAACGGACGTGCGGTTACAGCAAACTACCAAAGTTGTTTTTCTGTTCTGTGTTTCTAAATTTAACGGTGACGTTGGGGGGGGGGGACTCAAAACCGATGTTAAAACAGAAGCATCAAGCGAGGCCACCAGGGCACCAACCCAATCTCCGCACAAACAATAGGCATCTGGCACGTATATTTGGACAAAATGACGGTTTCTTTGTCGGTTTTCCATTGTTCCAACTCTGAAAAAAATATCTATGACTGAATTCTAAAGGACATAGTAGCGTCTGTTAATCAACCTTTTTCTTCAAAATTTCAACTGACAAGCATATTATACATTCTAAATGCAATTAATGTCAAGTTTTAATTTTACTTGTAAAATATAATATGTATACATATTATATGATGATTAATAAAATAACGCATATATACTCAAGGAGGATAGAATGTGGTACCGGGAAAAAGTTGGATGGTAAAAATCATTCAGCTTTACTTCAACTTGTCCATTTGTGATATAATGAAAAAAGACGCGTTACACAATGTTTTACTTTGAGGTATGAACCGATGAACATAGCAAACAAGACAATATTCACAGGTGATAACCTACCTATTTTACGCGGCATCAATTCTGAATGCATTAATTTGATATACCTGGATCCGCCTTTCAATAGCAATGCTAACTATGCTGCACCTATCGGATCACAAGCAGCAGGTGCGGAATTCAAGGATACATGGTCACTCAATGATTTAGATGTTGCATGGCTTGACTTGATTGAGACCAAATATCCTGCTGTTAACCGTGTTATCCAAGCATCTATGACAGATTCCGATAAATCGTATCTGATTTACATGGCAACCCGTTTGCTTGAAATGCACCGTATCTTGAAAACAGATGGGAGTATATACTTGCACTGTGATCCAACAATGTCGCATTATCTGAAGTTGCTAATGGATGCAATCTTTGGTAGGAAAAACTTTAGGAATGAAATTGTGTGGCATTATGAAAAATGGACAAATACTGCGCGTTACTTCCAGCGCAACCACGACATCATTATGATGTATTCCGCTACAGATAATTATATCTTCAATAAACAATACGGTGAACTAACAGAACGCCAAAAGCAGTTAATTTCTGCTGGATATAATGCAGGATCAAGTAGCGGGAAGAAGATTGTTCGGATATATGACAGAGAAAATCCAAAGGTGAAAAGCAGGCTACCTACATGGGAGCAGGAAGGGAGGACGATATATGATGTTCCAATGCCAGAAGGTAAAGCCATCAGCGATGTGTGGAATATATCAGTTTTAAATAGTCAAGCAAGAGAATATACAGGTTATCCCACGCAAAAGCCATCAGCGCTATTAGAACTTATCATTGAAGCGTCCAGTAATAAGGATGGTATTGTCTTTGATCCGTTTTGTGGGTGTGCTACAACGTGTGTCGCAGCAGAGCGTTTACAACGGAATTGGGTTGGCATTGACATATCACCAAAGGCAGTTGACTTAGTTGTTGACCGTATTAAAACAGATCAAGGCTTGTTTCAAAATATTATACACCGAACAGATATTCCACGCCGCACAGATTTAGGAAATACACCACCTTACAACACCTCTGCTAACAAAAAATTTCTGTATGGAGAACAAGCAGGTAATTGTAATGGATGCAACACACATTTTGAGGCTCAGCACCTGGAGATAGACCATATAATAGCGAGATCAGTCGGGGGAACGGATCATATTGACAACCTTCAATTGCTTTGTGGCAATTGTAACCGCATCAAAGGCAATCGGGGGCAGGAGTATTTAGTTGCGAAGTTAGCGGAACGGTAAGCGGAAAAGAATGTAGGTGGGCATTTTCCGTTGATTTGTGGTA
The DNA here is from genome assembly GCA_009839975.1 of Candidatus Poribacteria bacterium. GTDB lineage: Bacteria > Poribacteria > WGA-4E > WGA-4E > WGA-3G > MSPOR6. The sequence goes on along the minus strand of VXOP01000361.1, from coordinate 20,792 downwards.
TTCTGTATTATATTTAGGTATTGATTTTTGTGTAAATCATGAGTTATTATCCAATAGGCGCAAGATGGACAAACTACAGAAAGCAACAAGCGGGCTGCCAGTCCAGGAAAATACAAAAAAAATTTTGGCATCGGCCCTCTCTGAGAACACACTGCGGGGATATCGTGGCTGTTTGGCTGCTTTATCCTCGTGGCTTGGTGATAGGTCTTTAGATGATGTGCTGTTGGCTGAATACCTTACACACCTGCATGAAGTTGGTAGATCTCCAGGCACAATTGCAAAAGTGGTGAGTGCTGTCCGCTGGCGTGCAAAGTATTCTGGCAATTCGGATTTAGAACTCACGCTGACAAACGGGGTGCTTGCAGGTATCCGTCGCGAAGGGAAAGACAGAGGACGCGGGCAAGTTGATGGCTTGACATGGGCTCAAGTAGAACGTGTCTGTGCTTTCGCTGAATCAGATCGGACGGTTGCAGGGCTTCGTGATAGTGCTATGATTCGCTTGATGTCTGATTGTCTGCTGCGGGTTGCTGAAGTCGTAGCAGTAGACATATCGGATTTTGAGAAGCAAACCTTACTGATTAGGAAAAGCAAGACAGATCAGACGGGCATCGGTGAGTCTCTTTATGTGGGTGAAGACACACGTAAGATATTGACACGATACCGGACTGGTGCAAGTATAACTGAAGGTGCGTTATTTAGAAGAATACGACGCGGAGATCATATCCAAAGACAAAGACTCACGTGTCAATCTGCACGACAGATCATCGTAAAGCGGGCAAATGCAGCAGGGTTTGACGGTTTCATCTCGGGGCATTCTCTCCGTGTGGGTTCTGCTGTGAGTCTCGCGCAGGCAGGTGCATCAGTTGTTAATATGCAGGAAGCGGGTAGATGGAAGAGTCCACAGATGCCCGCGCATTATGCGAGGGCGGAGTTGGCAGAACGCGGTGCAATCGCAAGATATAAGTATGGTAAGAGCGGGTGATTTAAATTTCATACGAAATTCCGCTAATTTCTATAAATTTCTGTATGTCCTACCCTCTATAGAAGATATGATTGTATATGCGTTTCCTTAAACGCAGTTTTTTGGTATAATCGGGGATACTATTATATCACATTATTGGAAAAACAGATGAACTTCTTTAAGATACTACCATCCCTTCTTTCCCGAAAGAACCTTAAGGCGATCAACAGATTTTTATCTGAACTTGGACAGGTAAGAGAGCCGGATAAATCTACGAAGTCAGTTTCAAAATCATCTGAAAAGAGTGATCGTGATGTATCAAAAGAGTTGAGATCTATTCTATGGGATTTGAAGAGAGACAACTACCGGGTATATCTGAATTCTAAAAAATGGAAAGCGAAAAGGCGAAAAGTATTGAAGATGGCAGGTTATAGATGTAGAAAGTGTGGTGCGACAGCAACAGAAGTGCATCACGAGACATATAAACGTATTTTCAACGAAAAAATCACTGATCTTACAGCACTCTGTTCAGGGTGCCATCGCCGCATACACAACAGGACCTAAAAGACCTGAACGGAATAATGAGACAATTTTTTCCTTTATGCTTTTGAGTAGATGCCCTTAAAGAATTCAAAATCTTCAAGCTGCGGATTGTCGGTTCTTCTCTGCTCTTGTGTGGGACGGTAAACAAGTCGGATCACAAGGAACGAGTCCCCATCCTTCATTTCCGTTTTATTCATGTTCCTGCCCCCCAAGTCTATTGCTGTTAGATGTTGGACAAAGGCAAGAGTTGATTCATATCCGATATAGTGCTTCAGCTGTCCCAATTCATTCGCTTCCTGCACCAACTCGGCAAACGCTGTCGAGTCAATCTCTTGCATATCGTAGAAACCTGGATGTGGCATGACTGCAGCATTGAGAAGATGCACGGTCACGTCTCGTGCTTCGCGAACTTCGTTCTCTGCTTCTGTGTCGGTTCTATCTGTGTGTTTCATTTCTTAAGTCTCCTTGACATTTTAAGGTGTTCGTATTTTAGCAGAATATGGACACATTTTGTCAACTTTCTGATAATCGTTGACTATCGGGTGGTGGTTACATCAGTCCCTGCAATCCCTGCTGTAGAAAAACAAAGATAAAACATCCGTGCCTCTGAACTATAGGACGATGCAATACAAATAGACCGATATAAAATATCAGTCTAAACAAGAGAAAAAATCAAAATCTTTCCCTTAATTGTCTGTAAGAAGATGGAGGGCTACTTGGGTTTTTTCATGACATTAAAAACAACAGGGATAAGCAGCTGCTTCGGAGGATATTTGCGTTTATGTTCCTGGATGGCAGCATCAATTGCACTTTCTATTCTCTCAACGTATGCATCTATTCCACCGTTTACGACAACAGGTGTACTCTTAACTGCTTCAATCAGAGCCTTGTAAAGTGATATCTCGCGTTCTGTGTCCTTTAGTAGACGGTTCCATCTGTCCTGGTGGTCTTGGATATATTTGGAGATATATTGTTGACTGTATCCCAATTCATCTGCAACGTCGGTTTGCGTTCTTCCGCGACATTCTATTTCTTGAAAAAGATAAGCGAGGATTTCATTTTTTTTCTTTTTCATGGAATTTCCCTATGTCCATAATTTAAGTTGTAATTTTAGCATTTTTTGCTTGAATTTACAACTATTTTCATTTATACTATTAGTGTTATAATGATAGCGGAGCAGCTGTGGAGTTGTTCTGTGCGTAAGGACTACCAATCCTTTTCTAAAGCGCACGCGCTATTAAAACCTCGTATGGCTCGCCGCGCATGCCCTGAGAGGTAGGAATCCCTACCTCAATGGCAAAGCGGCCCTAAAAGAGAATTGCGAGGTTGCAAAAGCCAGCGAGGTCGCTGATACCCTCATCAGTTGCCTCCTTACTCAAAAAAGGAGGAGATAAACATGTACGATATTAAACTTTTGCAAGATGCCGATGCTGAAAAGGCAGTGCTTGGCGCGATGATGATAAATCCATTAGTAATACCCGCCGTTGAGGATTTGTTAGGCAATTCTGCCGATGCATTTTTCACAACCGATCACAAACTGATTTATGCAACCATCTTGAAAGTATTTGAGAAACACGAAAGAGTTACCCCTATATTGGTAGCACATGACTTGAAAATAAATGAACAACTTAATCGTGTTGGAGGTCCTGACTATCTTTACGACTTGCAGGCACCGATTGTTGAAACTGAAAACACCGTAGTATACGCGAGAATACTTAAGGATTACGCAACACGAAGGGCGATAATCAGTATATCCAACGAAATAACAAAATTAGCATACAATGAAAGCGTTGAAATTGCATATATTCAGTCGCAAATACTTGAGGTTGGTGAGAATATCCAAACATCTACATCAAAGCAACTCAATTCATTTACACATGCAGATGCGAAAGACCGCATTGTTCCGCCTGTAAAATGGTTCATACCTGATATGCTACCTGAAGGATTGGCAATTCTTGGCGGCCCCGCAAAAATTGGTAAAAGCTTCTTTGCTACAAATATCGCAGTTGCGATTGCAAGCAGAGCAGCCGTCTTTTCTAAAATAGAACTGGACGAACCCCGCAACGTCACATATCTATGTTTTGACGACCCACCGGATCTCTTACTTGGCAGAATTGATTTACTGACAGAAAATAGTCATGACTTATCAAACTTACATATCATAGACAACACCCAGACTCTCGTCTTGGACAATGCAGGCATAAAACTACTTGAAACTCATCTTGACAAAACAGAAACAGAACTTTTGATTATTGATACGTTGCATCGCGTCAAACCGCAGTTAAGCAATGCCAGAGGCACAGCATACGATACCGACTACGACGTCGTCATTCCAATTCAGAATCTCGCAAACCGCAGAAATATGTGCATTATCCTAATAACGCATACTCGCAAAGCAGTTGATACCGACAATGCTTTTAATCAACTACAAGGGTCAACGGGGATTCAAGCAGCCGCGGATACTCTGATGATGCTACAGCACGATTCAGGATCCAAAACCTTACACTTAACTGGCAAACGTATATCAACACGCGAATTGTCTTTCACAATTGATCCGTCAATAGGTTTATGGGAACTACAAGGAGACGCAAAGACGTTCCACCAGTCAGAACTGCGAAACAACATTATAGACCTGCTTAACGACGCAAAAGATGGACTGACACCATCAGAAATTGAAATCTCTGACGGAAAAGGCGGCACTGTCTCGGATAGTCTAATTAGAAAGACACTTCGCAAAATGGTAGAGAACGGAGAAATCCATCAGCCGAGAAAACGCGGACCTTACTATCCGAAAGATGATAATTACGATATTAGCCTGTAATGCCCGTTTACCAAATCGGTTTGTAATGGGAGGTGCGGTAACAACGGTAACATTAACGCTATAAACATATACCACGACTGAATGTGCCACCAAAAAGCACAACGGAACAAATGTTACCGTTGTTCCACCGTTGTTACCACCAACAGTGAAAGTGGCACAAGCGATAACAGTAAGGGTTCATGGCATGCTTGTTACCGTTGTTACCGATGTTCCGCAGTAGTAGAAATTGAACGGGTGTTATGCTAAAATCAAAATATCTGCACATGTGTATAGAGAGAATATTAACTGTAAAATGGACAAAAGGAGTCTTGTGATGAATGTTCAAAACAGAACCATCTTTGAACGCGACAATATAGAAGTTCTCAAAGGTATCAATTCAGATTCAATTGACTTGATATATCTGGATCCACCTTTCAATAGTAATAAAAGTTATTCTGCACCGATAGGCAGTGAGGCAGCAGGGGCAGCATTCAAAGACTCGTGGACACTAGATGACGTGGATAATGCCTGGCACGGGCAGATAGCGGAGGATTACCCATCACTCTATCAATGCATCGTCGCTGCGGAATTAGCACACGGTAAAGCGATGAAAGCATATCTCATCATGATGTCAATTCGTATGTTAGAGATGCACCGTATCCTGTCTCCGAAAGGCAGTATCTACCTGCATTGCGATCCAACAGCGAGTCATTATCTGAAAATGATGATGGACTCGGTGTTCGGGCAGGATAACTTCAGGAACGAGATTGTGTGGCAAAGGGCATCAGGAAGGGCAAAAGGTAGTCAATATAAAAGTAAATCACTGGGCAAAGACACAGATAACATTTTTCACTATTCAAAATCCAATAATCTATTACATAACTTAGTTACCCAACCACTATCAGAGTTAGAAATAAATGAGAAATTTCCATATACTGATACAAATGGCAGAAAATATAACACAACAACCCCTTTATTTCGTCAACCGTCAATGGGAGACAGACCTAATTTATGTTATGAATATAAAGGAATTTCAAACCCACATTCATCAGGATGGCGAGTCAGTAAAGAAAAATTAATTAAAATGGATAAAGCAGGAGATATTATATGGCGTGAAGGAAAACGTCCATTAAGAAAATCCTATGCAGATAATTATAAAGGTAAACCCATAGGAAGTTTATGGATTGATATACCTATAGCAGCAGGAAAAGAGAGAACAGGCTATCCTACCCAGAAGCCGTTATCTTTGCTTGATCGGATTATCAAAGCGAGTAGCAACGCCGGGGATGTCGTCTTGGATCCGTTTTGTGGGTGTGCTACGACGTGTCTTGCCGCGGAAAATCTAAATAGGAAGTGGATAGGTATTGATTTATCGCCAAAGGCTGTTGAATTAGTCAAATCGCGTATAGAAAAAGAGATGCCATTGTTGAGACATCTTGTTGGTAAAATAAATCACAGAACGGATGTGCCAGAACGCACTGACACGCCAAAAGAGAAACGTTTAACGTTAAGCGGCTTGTTTAGCAAGGAGTGGATACAAGCAGAGAAAAATAGGATAAGAAAATCGGATATTGTGTTGTCTGAGGCGGAAATGCAAGTCTTTGTATCCTACAAGCACACGTTATATGGTATCCAAGAGGGCAAATGCAACGGGTGTCAATACTTGCTACCGATACGCAACCTAACAATTGACCATATCGTCCCGCGATCAGCAGATGGAACGGATGATATAGACAATCTGCAGTTGTTGTGTGGTGCTTGCAACTCTACAAAAGGAGCAGGCACACAAGAACAACTTATTGCAAAACTCAAAAATCAAGGTGTTTTGCTGTAAGGAGATCAGGCGTCCGAAAGTCGTGCCAGCAAGTGATAATTCAATAAACCGTGAAATTCACAGTATACCTTGAGGAAGGTATAGCAATTAGTCAAGAAGAATGCGTTACAAGCGATTGTGTGCATTCAAAATTTTAAAATTCAAACAATGTTTATGGTGTGAAAGTGGAAGGAGAACATCAATGACAAATAGAGAGGTTTTGAATCGTAACATAGAGTAACAGGAAAAAGCAACAAAAGTGAGTGCTTTTTTGGGGGGGGAAATATCAGAACACGTCTGATTTCTTCTGTCAAAAAAGCAACAAAAACATCATATTAAAAGCAGTATTTTGGTTGAAGGGATATCAGGAACATGAAATTAACAAAAAGTAAAATAATTGAGATAGCGAATTTAAGACAAAAAGGTAGGCAATGGTCGGATATAGCCAAAGAAGTAGGCGTAAATCGCACGACAATGTGGCGATGGATGCGGGCAGGTGAGAAAGCGACATCGGGGATGCATTATGTTTTTTTTCGTGCAATACGATCAGCAGAGCGTATCAGTTTTTATGGGCGTTTGCACGATATAAGGATGCGTGATATGACAGACAAGCGAGGCATTAGACGCACGAAAGTTACTTTAATCTGGAAGAGCCGCCGCTCCCCGTTCGGATGGTTCTAAAATTAACAGATTAGACAATTTAGAGAATTTGACATTTACAATCAGTAACATCGTTAGTAGGTATTGACATACCACACCCCTTAATCCACCCCAAGCAAGGGAATGCGTCCGTCCTGATGACAGGACGCTGCAACGCAGATAGACCGATACAGAATATCAGTCTAAATTAAAAAAAAACCTGACTCTTTCCCTTAAGTGTTGTTTTTTGAACCCGTTACCAAACCCCAAAACGCTGATGCTGATCCAAAAAAAACAAAAAATTGAAGTTGTCCGCGTCTTGGGTCCTAATTAATTTTGAACTAGCTGCGCGTTACGCGAAATTGGGTTGTTTACGAATCCTTACTACCATTGCCTCCAACCACACCATCCAAAACCTGCTGTGCGGTATGGGTAACGTCCTGTGCGGTATGGGTAACGCTATGTGCGCTATCGGTAACACCTAATTCCCGTTTAATTTGATGGTAATACTCATAAGCTTTTTCAAAAGCATCCCGCATAGACTTCGGCATCTGTGTGTAGCGCTCATGCTCCGATGTATTACGCCATATACCAAAACGCCGCGACTTTCTACGTTGAATCTGATTCGTTTCAACATTGACTCTCCATAACTCGTTGAAGCTATAACGCCAATCACCATCCGCACGCATCTCCTTATCTTCAGGTGTCCGAACCTTCTTAACCTTCCGCTTGCGGAAAACAGGCTTCGGTTTCCCATCAGGTTTCGGATACAACTGATATACACCCGCCTCGTGCTTCTTGGACAAACGCTTAACTAAACCCGCTTTCGTGAGTTCTTTTATACAATTAACGACCGTCTGCGGACTCATACCTACCCACTTGCGTATCTTGTCAATACTCAACGAATTCGTTATGCCCGTCTGCCAATCACTGCGATACTTCATGACTATCCATACAACCGCAGACTTCCAACTTATATCACCAGAAAACAACCTTTCAAGAATACCGCCAACACCACGAGGTATCGCAAACTTCAACGGATTACCATTTTTATCTGTCGGAACGTCATCACGATCACAATTGTGATGCACTATTTGATAACGACTACCCGTATTTATACCAACTGACAAAACATGCAACCAACCCTTGTCCTTCAAATCGGATAATCTTTGGCGGATATAACGAACTGATACATCGGTAAGTTCAGAAAGCAGACGCAAGCCTGTCCGCCACGTCTTACCATTCTCATAAGTGCTACGATAATTAAATACACACAATAATAAAAAATCAATAGAACGCATCTCACCAGACAACAACTCCGATAACGCACTACTAAAACCAAATGGCAACTGCATCGTGGTATCTACAGTTGGGTGAGGTATGTTGTATTCAGTCGACTCAACTAACTCAGGAGCCTCTAAATTATGACACGAAACAGGAACAGCATTCAAAATGCCTAAACGCAAGGATGGATTTAGCACCATCTTTCTTCTCCTATAATAAAAAAAATAGAATACACACACGCTTTTGCTATGCAACCCCTTGACCTAACCCAGTCGGTAGGTGCGATTTCCCTATCGCACCAAACACTATCGGAAAATACAGGGATTCGTAAAAAAATGCATTTTTTACTTGACATATCCAAAATTTTGTGGTATCCTACTTTTATCAGTGTGGGGGGTGTTGTTTTCAACAACCCCCATTTTTTATTTAAAACTCTTAAAACACACTCCGATAAGTATAGCATACCTACCAATATAAAAGCAACCCTAAAAGAAAAGATCAGTTTAGAATATTTATGGTGTAGTAGGAAAATTAAATAAGTTTAATTTTATACTTCAAACATAACTTATTTTTTCTTGACACTTTTTTCGCAATTTTGTATAATGCTTTTTAGACGTTAGAAATTCACGAACCGCGTGAATTATGTCGGAGGTGTTAGAAATGCACGGGATGCGTGTGTTACACCGGGGCAAGCTCCCCTTTTGGGGGCGCGCCGAAAGTGCTGTCTCTTACAAAAGCACGCTCAGCGCGTAGCTCTGCCATAACAGGACTATGACAGGGCTGGTTTTCATGTTACCACATGCATTCGCTTGTTGGTATTGAAATATGAAAACCGGCATGCCCAAAGGAAATCGTTAGCAGCAATTCTATTGCGTTTTTTACCTGCCAACCTCTCCTTTGTGGTCTGTCAGATATAATGTTGAATTGATATACCATAAGATCGCATTTGCGATTTCTTAATACATTCGGATACCGAAGTGTATCCCAAAGGAGATAAAAATGAATCTCAATAAGATTAGAAAGAATACGCTTATTATTTTACTTTTATGTGTTGTCGTTATAGGTTCTATAGGCGTGATAGACGTTTTACATGCCAAGTGGTGGCAAGCCCCCGTTTGGTTGGTTAAGATGTGGAATGCCATCTTGAAACTCGAAGAGACTCAAAAAGGTAGACTTGCTTTGATTGCTGCTCTGGAAAATGAAAAAGCATTAGCGGGAGACGAAATTGCAGAACTCAAAGAGCAGATAAACAACCTTATGGGTAGGAGAAACAGGTTGGCAGAGCAGAATTTACCTAATGAGCAGGAGAAGACGAGAGCAGCAAAGGCAGCCAATGATGCTCTTGATGCATACAACAAAGCCCGCAGTGAAGCCAAGAGACTTCGTGAAGAGATTGCTGAACTTGAAGCAAAACTATTGCGTACGTCTCCTTCTGATGAGATGTATAGTAGCATCGAGTTCGCGATTAATTTAAAGAAATCTTCTCTTGCAGACGCTGAGGAGGAAATGAAAACGGAAAAGGCGAAGTATAACGCTGAGAAGCAAGCATACAGGGACGTGATATATAGTTTAAGTTATACGACAAAGATAGATCAGATCAATCGTCTTACCTACCAAATCACCACCCGTGAAGCTAAAGTAGCAGCTTTACAAAAGAAGATTGTGAAACTGCAAAAGGAGATTACGGATGTGACAAATCGTCGCGTCGAGGTGGATGTAGAGATAGATGAGAAGAAAAAGAAGTGGTATCAACTTGAAAAAGACGCCAAGAACCCCGGTCCACAAATAGATTAGGGTATAGTCAATCAGGAGGTGTGTTATGAGGAAACGATGGATATGGACACTCACGGCAGTATGTGCGGTGATACTTTTATCAGCTGGAGCGTTTTATATGTTAGGAAATCAAAAACATCAACGTGTCAAACAGCGTTATGATGCATACATGGCAGAGTATGATAAACTGGTGGCGGATGCGGGGTATCTGCCGCGTTTAGACGAAGATACTGAATATAGTAATGCATTGGATAATCTCTCTGATAAAGCAGCGAAAGCCGAAACCTATCTGCAAAAGCATGCACCGCATCTGCTAAGAAAAGATGAAACGTCAAGCCAAAACGACTACATTACGAAACTGCGCGAATCAGATTACCTTGCGAAACTGCGCGAATCAGACCCTGAAGCTGCTGCGAAGTTAGAAGTTGAAATAGCAGAAATGGCGGCATGGAAGGAGAAACTCAAATCGGGAGACTATACTTATGAAGAATATGTTGATAACTTACGAAAGAGGAATCCCGAAGCTGCTGCAGAGTTAGAAGTTGATTTAGCAGAAAATCAACGGGAATATGAAGCGAGAATGGCGGAGCTCGATGCAGAACTTGCCTCGTTTGAGCAAGAGTTGGTGGATCATCAAGCCGACATGGCGGCATTTGAAAAGCGTCGTGAGGAATGGAGACGTGATCGCCTTGATTTTGAGCAAAAGTCTGCCGAAGATAGCGCGAGTCTTGATGCGTTTATTGATAAGCTGCGTTCTCATCTGATTTTAGATGCGGATGGTAAAGCGATTGGTATCAAAGAGTCGTCTATTTTTAATACTGCGCGTATCGGAAGTGGTTCACCGAGTGGGTCACCGGATTCTACCCTACCTATTGATGTTCCACCAAAAAAAGAGGACATTGAGAACGGCAGTGAGGAATCCCGTGAAATCTTACCTGCCCTTGCGGACGATCCGCGCGTGTTGCAACAGGAGCTTGTGCGTGAGATGTCACGGCTAAACGCTGGGTTTTATGAAAAGTATCCCGATGTTGCGTTACAATCCCTACTCAGTGAGAAGGAGCTTACGCGTCTTTTCCCGACAGAAGCGGATAGAAATGAGTTGGCACAGCGTTCTAAAGTGCTACAATCCACTTATGCCAAAGAAATTGATGCGTTCCTACAAAGGATACCACGCGAAACACGGCACGCCCTATTGCAGCAGGTGCAAGACGATCTAACGCAGAAATGGGATCGTGATTTTGCTGAATCGGTCATCAAGCAGTTGAAGCAAAACGGGGAATAACGCCTCTCACATCACATAACAAACCTTACAGGCAGGTATCCTTTATTGGGTGCCTGCCTTTTTTTCGGATCGTGCGGTGTTGAGTTGATTTTCGAGTTGTGGTCGTAGCATTGTCACGGTTGGAGCAAACTCATCAGAATACTCGGCTAAACTATACCTAATCGTATTGACTGCGACTTTATACTTTATGCTAAGTGCTTTCCAGGTCATGCCATTTCTTCGGTCTGCTGCTGCTTGTTGTATTTGTTCTGTTGTAAGTTTTCGTCCTCTTGGCATGTGTTGATCCCTTTTTATTCTGAGTCTATCTGATATTATTCTACCATGTCTACGGGTGATTTGACAAATTAAGATTTTTTGTTTTGTTTTTTATTTCCAGGGTATTTTTTTAAGGCATAGTAATGTGAGGGAAGTTTTGCTTATATCTTTTAGTGTTTGCATGTTTATCTTTTTTTATGAAAAAGTTGCTATAAACTTAGTCTGTGTCTATATTTATGCTTGACAAAAGTAGTGTATTTTGGTATACTTTTGTGAGTTAAGGAGATAGGGCGTTGTGAGCGCCCTATTTCATGAACTGTTAGAATGTATTTTAAAGGACACGTATCAGATAACGCACTACTAAAACCAAAAGGCAACTGCATCGTGGTATCTACAGTTGGGTGAGGTATGTTAAATTCAGTCGACTCAACTAACTCAGGAGCCTCTAAATTATGACACGAAACTGGGGTGGCATTCAAAATGCCTAAACGCAAGGATGGATTTAGCACCATCTTTCTTCTCCTATAATAAAAAAAATAGAATACACAAAAAAAAATTGAACTTTTTTGTCTTTTTTACTTGACATTCCATGCTTTTTGTGGTATCCTATTTTTATCCTATTTGGGGGTGTTGTGAAAGCAACCCCCTTTTCTTATTTAAAAACTCTTAACAACCAATTCTGATTAGTATAGCATACCCACCACGCTAAATGCAACAATAAAAAGAAAAAGACAGATACCCAAAACGGATACCTGCCTATTTTGAACGGCACAGAGTTTTTACTGCTTTATTGCTTCCCTTCTTTCTTTTATCATGCCAGCAAGGACACATCCACCCATACCTAACAGCACAATGGCGAAAGGAAAACCTGTTGCAAGGGATGCGGCTTGTAAAGCCCTCAAACCTCCTCCGAGTAGCAGTGCTATTGCAACTAAACCTTCAGCAGTACACCAGAAAACCCGTTGTGCAACTGGTGCATCAACCTTGCCACCAGCGGCTATTATATCAACAATGAGCGAACCAGAATCTGAAGATGTAACAAAAAAGATGATTGTTAACAGCATCGCAACACAGGAAAGGAGCATCGTCATCGGAAGTTCTTTAAACATCTCAAACAGAGCCATTTCAGGCACATACGCCTCAACAATTTCTGTTACACTAGCATATCCATCAGATAGGAATTGATGGATGGCGGTTCCGCCAAATGCACTAAACCACAAAAGACAGAGAAGTGTCGGCAATATAAGCACAAAGAAGACAAATTGACGCACAGTACGCCCTTTTGATATCCTTGCAATGAATGTGCCGATGAACGGTGCCCAAGCGATCCACCATGCCCAGTAAAAGGTTGTCCAACCGTGTAAAAAACCTGTATCTTCACGCCCAATCCAATTGCTCAGTGGAACAATCTCCTTGACATAAGTTACGAATCCAGAGAACATGCTTTGAAAGATGTAACGCGTTGGTCCGAGAATGAAAATAGTTATGAGCAGAACAAACGCCAGGATTATGTTGAACTGACTCAAACGTTTGATCCCGACATTGATACCAGTCATCACTGATATAAGAGCGATGGCAGTAATCCCTACAATTAACAGAATCATGGTTAGATTATTTGCGGGTATGCCGAATAGGGCATTAAGCCCGGAAGTTACTTGCTTAGCCCCTAATCCAAGTGAAGTCGCCAATCCAAAGATACCAGCAAAAATGGCAAATGTATCAATGATGTGTCCCGGCCAACCCCATATACGCTCCCCGAATATAGGATAGAAAGCGGAGCGGATAAGCATGGGAAAGCCTCGGTTATATGCAAAGAACGCCAGTGCAAGGCCTACAATGCCGTAGACACCCCACCCGTGTAATCCCCAATGAAAGACTGTTGCGGCAATACCTAAAGAAGCTGCCCTTTTAACTGTGCTGTCTTCTATGTCAGGGACACTCTCAGCGTTGTAAAACTTCTTGGTGCTGAATCCTTTATCCGCATCTTCGGCCTGTAACGCATCTCCTGTCTGAACATCAACTTCGGTGTAAACTGCTTCCTTATCATATACCGTTTCAACACCGAGGGGGGGAGCCTGATAGTATGTGACAGGTTCTAACACACCAAAAAATAGCAGTCCAATCCCCACACCTGCAGCGAAAAGCATCGCTAGCCAAGTTAAATAGGAATACTCCGGTTTTGCATCTGGACCGCCAAGCCGAATTTTGCCAAGAGGTGATATTGCTACAATCAAACAAAAGAGAACCACGAGATTAGCAGTACTCATAAAAAGCCAATCAAGGTTGGTAGTAAGCCAGGTTCGCACACCTCCGAATAGTTTTGTCGCTTGATCTTGAAAAATAAGTGAACCAACTATAAATAAAACAATGGTGATACCAGAAATCACGAATACAGGTGTTAGGTAAATGTTTAAACCGAATAGTTTCTTATACCTACCTTCATCTACCTGATGCGGCATCTGTAGCGGTTGTTTTTCTTCTTCGTGCATTTAGGATTCTCCTTTTTTAGAGTAGTAGTCTACACAAGATTCAACTACATGAGAAGGGTGTGAACCAATTAGAAATAAACACCGAAGTTAAAATTAAGACGCCAGTTCCAAACGTTATTGCCGTTGGCACCAACATCACCCGCACCATCGTAGATACTTCCGTAACCTTCTCTGATACCGTCACCTGCACTATTACCTACAAAGGAATTACCATTAGATAAAGCGAAGTCGCTATAGACATACAGTGAATCAAAGATGTTCCAATTTATCCCAAGGGTTACAAGCGTGCTTGGGTTGTAAGTTTCAACAGTCTTGAGAATAGTACTCCATTCTATGTATGGCAGGACACTGTTTAACCATGAGATGTTTTCCGTGTTAATCCCACCATAACGTAGGGAAAGTGCAGGTATTAACCCTTCAGATGCAACAGGCCATGCAAATTCGTAAGCACCCATCGGAATCAAGTCACCGGTACCCCACGCTGTATCCTCTGTAATATTGTGTGCGTAATAGGTAAACTGTGAATAGAGCGTGAAGTCTGCTGCGGAGTTCTTCATGTGTGCAGAAAGAGCAAAGTGGTTTCCGCTTTCATCGTTTCCTACATTCGTTCCTTGCAGCAAACCGAATTGTGCTGAGACTCCTATATCAGCGACGTTTTCAATGGCGTAGATTGCACGAAGATTGAATTGATGTTGCTCATCAAAACCATTCTCCTCAACACCCCATAGCACATTTCCATCTTTATCTGCTTGTTCTTCCCATTTTACAACATCGTATCCGTATCTTGAACTATTGAGACTATTTCCTATCGTCTGGGGTTCACTCATCAGGAAATAACCTACATCATAAGTCAGGTTGCCAGTGTTGTTATTCCATACGATTCCCACATCAGGGTCATCTGCGAGGCCAACATAAAAATGCTGGTCAAAAAACCAGCTGGTAGAAACACCGTAGTCTGTTGGTCCAAAAGGCACCCGCACAATACCTGCTTTGAGCGTCCCCGTATCCTCAAAATCATAACCCAACCAGGCAGTATGTATCATGCTGTAACCGATTGAACTACCAAAATACCTCGGATACCATCGATATTCCATCTTTCCAATGACGTTATGAAAGTCAAGGTCGACGTTCAGTCGTAGCAATTCAAGATCAACATCACCAAAGTTTGCACCTCTACCATCATCCTCCAAATACGGATCGCCGGAACTACCATATCGCGTCCGATCTTCATACGTACCGTAGACGTAGTTGGCACGCATTGCCCCACCGATTTTTATCGGGCTCTTCTTAGGCTCAACTTCTGCACTATTTTCTGCAGTCGTATCAGCCATCGCGAATGATAAAGTTATCAAGAAAAAGACAATACAGGATGTTAGTAAAGATTGGAACTTTCTATTCTTTGGACAAAGCCATCGCACCATACTATTTTTTGGGAACATGTTTTCCCTCCTTAGATGTATGTACACATTAGTTAATAGGCATAACATGGTGTGTATAATACCACATGTTCGATTTTAATCCAACTGAATTCTATAACTGACGAGACCACATCACTGTTATGTAACGTGGCCTCTCAGTATCCAAATTGGTGCGATTAAAGCGGACAAAGTATTGTTTACTTTAGTAAACAGAACATGTTTCCATTCCAAATATTTTTCTATTCCGAATAGTGGTGCGATTAAAATACTAAAGTCTACTCTTATTCTAACACATCTAATTCTCTTTGTCAAGAAGTTAAAAGCCTATGTTACGGAATGTTTATCTAATGTCTTTGTTCTACACATATCGTCCCTGCGGGACTAAAGAGGACTTGACACCGAAGAGTGATAATGATCTGATTAAGAAAAAAGGGTGTGCTTCTCAGCACACCCTTTCCTTGTGGTAGGTTAGTAGATTAAATTTATCCCTGATTTATCCCTGATTTCCTCACCGCAAGTTTTTCAAGTCGCCCCATTGTGTTGTCAACTTACCTTTTGCTGAGATCAAGCCTTTCAACTTAGTCGTAGCAAGTACATTATGTTGACCTGCGAATGAGACATCTTCAATTTGGTAATAGTAGACAGCACCGGGTTTTGCCGTTGTATCAACCCATTTATAGGTGTTACGTTCTGCCGTTGTGCCTTTACCCTGTATCATCTGTTCATTGACTTGTGTGAATTCACCGTCGCGTGTATCGCTACGGAGGATATTGAATCCAGCGTTGTCAAGTTCTGATTCCGTTGTCCACTGGATAGTAACTTTACCGTTTTCCAGTGTTGGACGGAAATGGGACAGTTCAACTGGGAGTGGTTGACCTCTTGTTTGACCTGGTGTGCTCCAATCGTCTCGATGCCCATAATAGGTAGGACTGATTAAATCGGTTCTCATATCCATATTGGAGAGAATCCAACCGGATTCCGATTTGCCATCTGACACCGTAAAGCCAGTAGCCATAGTGCCTCCGCGCATATTTGTGCGTGCCACTGAGATACGAGCATCATCTTCAGTATTTGCATCCGGCCACATCCAACGAGGAGCGTCGTAACGTTCCGTATCCGTTCTTTCGCCTCTCATCAACTCAGTACCTGTTCTACGTTCAGCAAGGTTCCCGACTTCCTCAACTAACTGCCACTCATGTTTCTTGTTTGTGTCATGAGCATTCGCTTCTAAACGGATTTTAAACCCGTAAGAGTTTAAAATATCACTTGTAGCATTTGCCATACTGAAAGCGTTTCTATGCGTTGGGTACAAGACGAAGATACCATCATCTGAGAGACGGACATCGGACCGAGGGCCTTTGCGTGATGTAATCAACACAGCAGAATTCGGTTGAATTTCCAAACCTCTAAGCAGGACAGTTGATGAACCTCTGCCTTCAAACGCATCGCCATCTGCATTCTTAGAATCGTGGTTGGTGATGGTAAGACGCCAGTTGTGTAAATTGGCACCCATTGCATTAGAAGGATTACGAAGTTCAATCCACTGTGGGAGCGAACCACGTTCGTCATCAGCGTACATAATTTCGCTGATATACACAGTTCTTCTTATATCATCGCCTTTATCATGGAAGGCACCATTCGAGTAACCAGGCGTTCCGCCGTTCGCTGCAGTCTGGGCAGCCATACGTCTATAACCGACACCTGTCCAGCCTCTATTACCGAAAGCTGTCTGGTCTTCCCTGTTATTTGCAGAACCAACACCGGCTCTATCACTAGCTAAGGCTCCCGTACGGTTACGTTGATGCACTGTATTTTGGTCAAACCTATTATTGGTGAAACTTGGCCGATCAAATGCATAGAGTGGCCATAAGTTGGTGCTTGATACTGGATTAGGATACATTTCTTTACGTAAATTAGGGTGGTATCCAGCAATATCTACGATATGATGAAGGTCGGGACCATGCGCTGTAGACGCAGTTTCAGATGTGCCTTGGTCTTTATGTGCACCAGGTCCGTTATTGTGACCACTATCTGGTTTTCGCACCATCAGCACGACATTGCCATCGTTAGGCAAATTAAATGAGGATACCTTGTATCGGACTTTACTATTTGGTGTCCCCGGTACCTGTTCTTGTGCTGGTTTATCTACGTTGTGTCCATTAGCAGCAATCGGATGATCAAGATCATCTGCCGGTTCACTTGCTAGTATGAGAAATACTGCATTAGAAGCAAGCTTGACATTATCATTGGCTGGGAACCGAACTATGACAGTCTCAGTATTATTATCTGTCACTTTCGTGACTAGGTAATTTTTGAGGTTTATTTCACCACCAGAGGCATTGCGGATTTCAACCCAATCATAAGCATCATTACTATTGTTTCCAACCTCGTTGATAACAATAGTATTACCTGAAGGTTTAGCTGTACGCGCCTGTCTAACATGAGGTTGGTTCTGAACGGATACGTGATTCGCACGGCCAGGTGTACCCTCATACTGATATACGACATCGGTACCATCGGCTATTGTTGTACGTGCATTGAGGTAAGTTGATGTAGATGCGTTCCAGTGCCCTGCGTTTCTACCGTCACGGTTATCGTATCTTGCACCATCAGCATTGGCATAAGCAGATTTATTATGCGGTAAAATCCGTGCCATTGAGGCAAAGTCTTCACCAGCAATACTATTACCACTGTTACCTTTTACATCCCAAGCAGGGCCGCCAGGACGGTTGTTGAAGAAGTTCGTAACAACATCAAGCACAGGATTTGAAAGACCACTTGTTATCGTGGAATCACTGGTAATATCGCGACCTGTTTTCCAAGATAGATAGACTTTCGCAACACCATCATCAGACTCATCAACGTCTGCTGTATCAGCATTATCTTGAACAGCTGCGTTCAGATTGTGAAGTTCAATCCATTGACTTGATTTTTCACGGGTTTCGTCACCGAGGTAACCTTTGTCAATAGCCCACATGATTTCACTAATACCGACTGAACCGACACGACGATCTTTTGCTTGTGCTGCGGATTCATTTAATATAATTGCACCACCGCCACCATTATCAAGGATAATACCTTGAGTGCCTCTATAGAAGAGCCGTTCTAAATCAGGCATTCCTGGCCATTCAACGACGGTAACATCGGAACGGAACTGTATACCTTCATTATTCATTGCATCTTCGTCTCGCACGATAACAACGAAACTCTCTGGTTGAATTGTGATAACTGCACTGCTCATCGCTGTTGCTACTTCATCTAAAGAACGTGCAGCATTGACGGTAATGTTAAACATTATTGTGTCAGTTGCACCATCACCATCCCTAGCTGTATAGGTATATGCTGTCTGTGCCATCATTGCTGTGGGGGTACCTGAAAGCATACGAGTTCCAGCATTGAAACTTAAACCTGCAGGTAAAGTAGGTGATATGCTATAAATTAGCGAGTCACCATCTGGATCCACCGCAGCTGGTAAAGTAACCGTCGTTATTGCTGTACCTGCTGTTGCTGTTATGTTTTGAATGGTGTTAGCTCCAAAGTCAGGTGCACGATTTGGCTGTACCGGAGGAGCTTCTACTAATGTCAACTTAACTGAAGTAATACTACTACCTTCGTTACCGGCTTTATCAATAGGAACTATAGTGATAAGAACATCTTCTCCAGCGCGTGTTACACGATCAGCTTTCGGTGTAATTCTAACAAGATACTCAGTACCGACGACAGTATTGTCTGCATCAGCCAAACCTATAGAATCTACACTAAGTTTAGCAGTGTCTGTGCGAATTCTGACAGGATTTGAATCTGGTAATCCACTACCATCTGTATCATCCGAAATGGAGAAAGTGAGAATAAAAGTACTATTCCATATACCGTCAGGAGGTGTGCCGAAACCAGGAGGTGCAGCTATTCCAACAGAATTATCAGTTACGGTCGGTGCGGTGTTATCATAGTGAATAGTTGCTTGACCGTCTGTTGCTGGATCAGTAGGCGTGGCAAAAGCAGTACCAATATTTACTGTACTAGTAACTGAAGTGGCATTAGCAGCATGAGTTGAACGATATGTTATCGACCTTGTCATACCACTCTTGCTAACACTTATATATTGCCAATCCGCTGGAGTACCAAGTGTTACATCACTTACATGTAAGTCAGCAACCGGATCACCATTCGTAGCAGCAACTGCAGCAGCGAAATTAAATGTCACGGTTACCATATCACCAAAATTAGCATAGTATAGGGGAGTGGTAAGATCCGCTAACATTGGAAGTCTAACCAAGTCTTTTGCTGTAAGTGTAGCACCATGACTAGCTACTGGGAAGGTTACACGTTGATAAGTTACTTCGCTTCCTGATGCGCCTGCTGCGACTTGCACTGCGATTTGACTACCAAGGGCAGCTGCGATTTGACCTGTAGTAGATGTGGCAGGTGATGCTCCTACGTCAGCAAAACCGGCTTGGGTACCGGCGCTAGCTGCTGCAGCGAGATTTACATTTAAATATGTAATGTCTACGTTATCCTCCGCCGTAAGACCTGCAACTGTAACGTTCCATCCTGGCTGGTCGTCTGCTGTGTCGTCATCATAATCCTGAACCCAGGTAGCTGAGATTGTTTGTGCCATGGCTGGCAATGCAGTGAATGCCAACAGCACAATAAAACATGCTAAAGAAAATGTCAATTTATGTGACAAGTTCATAATAAAATTCTCCTTACATAATATCATAAAAAACTTTTTAGGACGGATTTCAGGGTAAAAATCCTAAAAATTTAACAATCTTC
Organism: Candidatus Poribacteria bacterium; assembly: GCA_009839975.1. GTDB lineage: Bacteria > Poribacteria > WGA-4E > WGA-4E > WGA-3G > MSPOR6. The sequence goes on along the minus strand of VXOP01000361.1, from coordinate 759 downwards.
TAACCTAATTATTATCATTTAATAATCACAGGGATTACCTGTTGCCTGTTCTACCGATACCACATCAGTTGGGATCAGAGCGGTGCTCAGAGATGCACCGCGTGGTAATCTGGTCCCGACAGGCTATTTTAAAGTATACTACAATCTGCACATGTTTGTCAAATTAATTTACGTTTATTTTTAATTTTAGGTTTCAAAAACCACGTGTGCGTGATACTACATACAAGCTAAAGCTTGGTGATACCGAGGTCCGGCGATGTTTGTTGAGCGGAGAGGAGTAATGATGGAAAATGTTTTAGCAAGAAGCACAATTTCATGCCAAAAACTTTACACACCCATTGTGCTACTTCCGTTGACAAACAGACTGAAAATTTGTTATACTATAATATCATAAAGTTTCGGAAGAAGTAGCACTCAAAAATTGGGCAATTCAAGCAAAACCAGAAGAATATCAAACATGGAACATTAGAAGATTTGGGATCGCTGGTTTTCAGTATCTTCGTATGCTTCTTGGAGCGGATACTGTCAAACCTGATGTACACGTCAGGAATCATGTATCTAAAATTATAGATCGAAAAGTTTCAGATATTCAATTAATTTTGCTTTTGGAAGCAGCTTCAAAACAAGCAAACCATTCTGTTAGAGCTGTTGATAGGTATATTTGGGATTTGGGGGCAAGCAGAAAAAGGGGAAACCTGTGCCTCTTAACACTCTCCCGTCAAATCCCCATGCTTTAGCTTGCGGGATGTAGACGGAAAC
>VXOP01000197.1 GCA_009839975.1 Candidatus Poribacteria bacterium | reverse complement strand
ATAACAATTACTCGGAATCAGAATGGATGCAATTATTATGGACTTTAGTGTAACACCGTGGGTAGGTATTTTTGAAGGTGTCAATGGTTGGGACTTTTGTATATCCATCACGTAATTTAGGCACACAAGAGGACGTATAGTTTTGTGTAGTTTACACGAATATGTCCTACTTGTCAATTGCATGAATATGACTCTCTGTTGTTTCTATTTTCTTAACAGACTTTTCATGGTATAATTAGATATTCGCGTTAATCACATGACGCATTTTTGAAACTACGTATACAGTCTGAAGTTAGGACCACCATAAAAATTTCAACAGTCTCTCTTTACAGAAAGAAATAACATGAACCCTTTCAGATACCTAAAGTTTAGAATAGAAAAATGGTTTTACAACACGTACCAGAAAAGACTGGAAGCCGAAGCAGGTACGTGGAAGATCCCGCGCCATATAGGTGTTATCCTTGATGGAAACCGACGCTATGCTAAGGCGACTGGGTTAGACAATGTTATAAAAGGACATTATGAAGGTGCAGATAAACTTGAAGAAGTGTTACATTGGTGTGATGAACTCGGTGTTGAAATCTTTTCAATCTGGATTTTCTCACTTGATAACTTCAACCGGGAAGATGACGAAGTAAAAGGCATCTTAGGTCTTATTGAAAGGAAAATGCGAGAACTTGCAACTATTGAAGGGCTTCATACAAATCAGATTAAGGTACGTGCAATGGGTCAAATTGAACGACTACCACAAAGTCTTCAGGAAGCAATTCGAGAAGCTGAAGAAGCAACAAAAAACTACGATAAGTTCATCCTTAATGTCGCAGTCGCCTATGGGGGACGCGAGGAAATCATAGAAGCATGTAGAGGCCATCTGAATGCAGAAATTCGAGATGGAAAAAATGCACAACAGATCGCAGAAGAATTAAGCGTTGACAAAATTGCTCCGTATCTGTATACTTCAAACTTACCTGACCCAGAACTGATCATCCGCACGAGTGGAGAGATAAGATTGTCTGGATTTTTACTCTGGCAGAGTGTCTATTCAGAATTCTACTTCTGTGACACCTATTGGCCCTCATTTCGCAAGATAGACTTCCTTCGTGCAATACGGGATTACAGTCAACGTAAACGAAGATTCGGTAAATGAACACGGGAAACATAAGCAAAGACCTTTTACATAAAAATTAGGATCAACTCAATCCTAATTTCAGATTGAGGAAATACTCATGCGATTCGGTATTTGTACCGGGATTGAAAATGTTAATAGCCTGGCTCAAATTGGATACGATTACATTGAATTGGGGGTTAGAAATACCCTTATGCCTGAAGCAGATGAGACAGAATTTGAAAAAATGCGGGAACGTATTATACAAGCACCATTAAAACCGGAAGCTTATGCAGGTTTCATTCCACGAGATTTGCGTGTCGTTGGAGATGCAGTAGATTTTCCACGACTATCACGTTATGTGGAAACTGCATGCCGTAGGTGCAGCGAGACTGGGGGAGAAGTTATTGTATACGGCAGCAGCGGTTCCCGGAACGTTGAGGACAACTATTCAGAAGAACAGGCATTGAACCAAATAGCAGAATTTCTTGATATGGCTGCTGACCACGCAGAATCATACGGAATTACAATTGTTGTTGAACCTATCTGTATGAAAGAGGGAAACATAATACGAACTGTCGCTGATGGACTCGCAATGGCTAAACAAGTCAACCGAAAAGAAATAAAAGTCTTAGCAGACCTATACCATATCTGGCAGGAAAGCGAACCAATGCAAAATATCGTTGATGCAGCTCAATGGTTGACACATGTACATATCGCTGAACCTGTTAAACGTTCCTATCCTGGTAACGATGCCTTCGATTTTACGGATTTCTTTACCGCTCTAAAAAAAGCAGGTTACGATGGACGAATATCTTGTGAATGCAAATTTGATAATTTCCAGGTAGACGCTCAGACGGCATTAAAGACGATGAAAGCTTATGTTCAATAAACGCAAACATTCCATGCATAAATACTTTACGCATAGGCTGGAAATCATTCTCTACTGGTGAATGTCGTATAGATAATATTGGGAGGTGGTGTTTATTCTTCAACGGAAACAAGGAAAGGTCATTCGGGCAAGATCTGGATTTTACGACGTGCAGCACGGTGAACTTGTGCTCCGATGCACGCTACGGGGCACGCTAAAAAGAAGCCGAAAATCTGAAGCAGGACGCAGACTTTTCGCTGATCCTGTCGCAGTTGGCGACCAAGTTATCTTCACACAGATCGACGCGGAGGAAGGTGTCGTTGAGGAGATCAAACCACGTCAAACTAAGTTTTCAAGACGATACGCAGGCAGACATGAAGATATTGAACAAATTATAGTTGCGAACGCACATCAGGTCTTAGCAGTAGTTTCAACGCAGATGCCGCCACTAAATTACCGAACCCTTGATCGATTCCTCATTTTAGCAGAAGCAGGAGAGATGCAAGCAATTATCTGTGTCAATAAGATGGATCTGATAGATACGGACAACCGAAACCAACTTACCCAAACCTTCACTATCTATCAGAACCTCGGCTATCAAGTCATTTTCACAAGCATTGAAGAATCGAACAGTATAGAAACGCTTAAGCAGATACTAATAGATAAATTCACTGTGATTGTCGGTTCTTCTGGTGTTGGTAAATCCAGTCTGCTGAATGTTATTCAACCTGACCTAAAGTTGCGTACTGGAGAAGTAGGTGAAAAGACGAGGAAAGGTAGGCACACGACAACTCTGGTAGAGATGTTCACACTCGACATTGGTGGCGAAGTGGCAGATACACCCGGCATAAGGGAAGTTGGACTATGGGGTGTAGACACAGACAATCTTGAGTATTATTTCCCAGAGATGGAACCCTTCATCAACACCTGTAAATACAACGACTGTGCCCATGTAAAAGAAGATGATTGCGCGATCCAAACCGCAGTTGAAAGCGGTGAAATACATCCCGAACGATATCGGAGTTACGTCGTATTGAAAACTGGCGACACTTTAGATACTTAATCAAATCTGTATCTGGACTTTATCATAGACCAGGTCGTTGGTAATTTGTTTCTGGGTTGGACTGAGAAGGGACGCATAGCTTCATTAACAGATATCGCATCGTTCCATAAGGCAAGTTCATCAACGATGCCAGTGAAGTGATTCTGTCCATTTCTGCTACCGATGGTTAGAGGTAGTCCATCAGTTATGTGGACTGAATCAGAGGCTTTCATAGCACCTTCCAATTTACCGTTAACATAGACTCTGACAAACTCACCGTCATAAGAGCCGAAGATATGATACCATTCTCCAATATTGAGATCGACATCACCGACACAACATATAAGATTATTGTTGGGACCGGTAGAAACTTCGAACGACAGTGTTCCATCTGGTTCAACAAAAAAGCCGTAACTCCAATTCCCATGAACACCTTTCTCTATAACAGCAACCCATGTCCCATGCCTTTTTGCTTGTATCCAGGCAGCCACAGACAATGCCTCCAAATCTGAAATAGCTGGGTCGTGAGGAATAGCAACATAGTCGTTCAATCCGTTGAACTCTAATGCTTCACCTCTTTTGCCATCCACGAACATTGGGAATCCGCGTATAATTCCATCGTGCCCATTACCACTCAAGTCTTTCACACCGTCATCCTGATCGAATGACCAATAACCCACCAATTCCGCATCTGTTTCGTTGACCATAAGGCATAAAAAAAGACAAGTCGTTATTATGAACACTGTTCCGAATTTATACACAGTTCATTCTCCTCTTGTATTCATTAGAAATATCAGCAGCCAAGGTCTTATAGACTACTGACAGATACCTTACAACCTTTCTCGGAGTAAATCCATTAATCCATCAGGAGGATTAAATGGGAGTTCAATTACTTTATTGGTAATACCGCTATAGTAGATACCTAAAAGCAGGTTAAATTCTGCAAGGGACTGTTTTAGGTGTGTAGGATGCACTTTGGTTTCATCATCCAGCCAGTCAAAAACAGCATCAGTAAGATTGCCTTGTGCAATCGTATCCTGTTCACCGTAGTGGAGTCCCCCCTCTTCATACCCGCGTTCCTGCGTAAATCGTTCCCAACTGCTAAAACGCCAATGTACAAATCCTTCTGTCCCCATAACAAAGACACGTTTATGACGATAGTTGGCGCGGGCTTGTGAAGCTAATGTACCCATTTTGGGACCGAAAGCAAGTGAAACATGGAGTCCATTTTCATATACAACATGGGCTGCAGCATGCATCGGTGAAGGTTCGTCTGAATCCAAACGATCACTTCCAGAGATCTGTCCGAGAACTTTTACCGGTCTTGAATTATCAATATAGGATGACACCAGTTGAAGAACGTGAGGTGCTTGGTTGACAGGTGGATTGCGTGCACTTGCGTCAATGAACTTAAGCGCACCGATTCTGCTTTCTGCTACATCCCGTTTCAGTTCAAGATTCTTTGGATGGAAGTTTAGTTGTGTGTTTACGACAATTTTTGTTTCTGTTTCTTCTGCTAACCCAGCAATCTGTTTCCAGTCTTCACTTTCAACAGCGACCGGTTTCTCAACAATTACTGCAGGGACACCGTGGTCTGAAGCTTGCTTCATTAACGGATACCGAATACGTTGATTCGTACCGCGCAAGACAGGTGCGGTAACGATGTGCAGCAGGTCCGGTTTTTCCTTCTCAAGCATCTCATCTAAATCTGTGTAGCGGGACGTAATCTCAAAACGATCACCGAAATCGTTTAGACGTTCTTCATTCATATCGCAGATCGCTGCGAGTTTACCACCTTTAACAAAGCGATATGCACCAGCATGTGCACGGGCACGACCCCTGCATCCTAATATCGCTGTTTTATACATACAGAATCTCCTTAATTGGATCACATTATTACGATTTTAGTGTGAGTGTGTACATATCCACACGTTGATATAGACAGTCCCTGAGTAGAAAGTTTAGAGTTTTTCTCGTAAGATGTCAATTAATCCATCCGGAGGATCAAACGGAAGGTCTACTATCTGACACGTTACGCCACTATAATAGATTCCAAGAAGTAGATTGAATTCTGCCAGAGATTGTTTTAGATGCGTTGGATGGACCCTGTTTTCATCGTCAAGCCAATCGAACACTGCATTTGTAAGATTACCTTGTGCAATCGTATCCTGTTCACCATAGTTGATAGGTCCACTTTCGTAACCACCTTCTTGTGTGGAACGTTCCCAGCTACTAAATCGCCAATGCACAAAACCTTTCGTCCCGACAACAAAGACCCTTTTGTGTCTATTGTTACCGCCACTTTCAGATGCTAAAGTTCCCATACCTGTACCAAATGCAAGTGAAACATGGAGTCCGTTTTCATACAAGGCTTGAGCGGCAGCATGCATAGGTGAAGGTTGTGCAGAGTTGAGACCTTGTCCACCTGAGACTTGTCCGAGCACTCGCACGGGTCGGGAGTTATCAATGTATGACGAGACGAGTTGCAACACATGTGGAGCTTGATCTACAGGTGTGCTGCGTGCACTTGCATCAATGAACTTTATATCTCCAATCCTTCCTTCGGCGACATCGCGCTTTAGTTCTAAGTTCTTCGGGTGGAAATTGAGTTGTGTATTTACCACAAACTTCGTTTTTGTCTCTTCAGCCAATCCTGCAATGTCCCGCCAGTCTTCACTGTCAACAGCGATCGGTTTCTCTACTATTGCCGCGGGTACACCGTGATCAGATGCCTGCTTCATTAAGGGATACCGAATGCGTTGATCTGTTCCACGAAGGACAGGTGCTGTGACGATGTGTAGGACATCCGGTTTTTCTTGCGCCAGCATCTCATCTAAGTCTGTGTAACGAGAAGAGATATTGAAGTGGTCTCCGAAACTGTTCAATTGTTCCTCATTCATGTCGCAAATTGCCGCGAGTTTGCCGTTTTTTACAAATTGATATGCATTTGCATGTGCGCGGGCACGACCACCACACCCTAACATCGCTGTCTTGTACATACATTCCTCCTTAGAATGTTTAGGCTTCCATTACAGTAACTGTGTCAACCAATTCACGTTATAGTGGAAGGACTTCTCTTCTGTCCTTCCACTCTTCCAACCTTCCATTCTTACAACCTATAAATACTGCCTAAGAGATTCCATCAGACCATCGGGTGGGTCAAATGGAAGATCAATTATTCTGTTCGTTATGCCACTGTAGTATATACCTAACAATAGGTTGAATTCCGCAAGCGATTGTTTTAGATGCGTGGGATGAACGTTGTCCTCATCATCAAGCCAATCAAAAGCTGCTTCAGTAAGGTTGCCTTGTGCTTGAATATCTTGTTCACCATAGTTAAGAGGTCCACCTTCATAACCACCTTCAGGTGTGGCACGTTCCCAACTACTGAACCGCCAATGCACGAATCCTTTTGTACCGATTACAAAAACACGTTTGTGTGTTACTGTGCCGCCACCCTCTGATGCCAAAGTGCCCATGCCTGTACCAAACGCAAGTGAAACGTGCAAACCATTTTCATATATTGCTTGTCCAGCGGCATGCATCGGAGATGGCTGTGCTGAATCTAATTGCTCTCTACCTGCAATTTGACCTAACACACGCACCGGGCGCGAGTTATCAATATATGAGGATACCAACTGCAATACGTGAGGTGCTTGGTCAACAGGGGTACTGCGGGCACTTGCATCAATAAACTTTATGTCACCGATCTTACCGTCAGCAACATCCTTCTTCAGTTCAAGGTTTTTGGGATGGAAGTTAAGCTGGGTGTTAACAATAAACTTCGTTTCTGTCTCTTCTGCTAATCCTGCAATTTCTTTCCAGTCTTCACTTTCGACAGCAATAGGTTTTTCAACGATTGCCGCTGGAACACCGTGGTCAGATGCCTGTTTCATCAACGGATACCTGATACGTTGATTTGTTCCTCGTAAGACCGGAGCCGTAACAATGTGTAGAAGGTCGGGTTTTTCCTTTTCAAGCATCTCATCCAAGTCGGTATATCGTGCAGATACATCAAAGTCATCACCGAATCTGTTGAGAAGTTCTTCGTTCATATCGCAGATCGCACCGATCTTGCCACCTTTGACGAAACGGTACGCACTTGCATGTGCACGCGCCCGTCCACCACAACCTAAAAATGCACTCTTATACATCCTTATTTCTCCTTAAATAGTAGAATCCAAAAATTCTTACAGATTTTCTCTGAGAGTATCCATTAATCCGTTTGGCGGATCAAACGGGAGATCGACTATCTGACACGTTATACCGCTGTGATACATTCCTAATAGGAGATTGAATTCTGCAAGTGATTGCTTGAGATGTGTCGGATGTATGTTTTTCTCATCATCCAACCAATCAAAGACTGCTTCAGTCAGATTGCCTTGTGCCTCAACATCCTGTTCACCATAGTTGAGTGGTCCACCTTCATATCCACCCTTTTGTGTTGCCCGTTCCCAACTACTGAAACGCCAATGCACAAATCCTTCAGTCCCAACAACAAAGACGCGTTTGTGGCAATATATGCCTTGATCCTCAGATGCCATTGTACCGACACCTTGTCCGAAAGCAACCGAGACGTGCATGCCATTATCATACAGAACGTGTGCAGCAGCGTGCATAGGTGATGGTTGTGCTGAATCCAGATGGTCTCTACCAGAGATCTGTCCTAAGACACTTACAGGACGGGAGTTGTCTATGTATGATGATACGAGTTGGAGCACGTGCGGACCTTGATCTACAGGTGTACTCCGCGCACTTGCATCAATGAACTTTAACTCACCGATCTTTCCATCTGCTACATCTCTTTTCAATTCAAGGTTTTTGGGATGGAAGTTAAGCTGTGTATTGACGACAAACTTTGTTTTGGTCTCTTCTGCTAAACCCGCGATCTGTTTCCAGTCTTCGCTTTCAACCGCTATTGGTTTTTCAACGATTGCAGCGGGTACGCCGTGGTCAGACGCTTGTTTCATTAACGAATATCTGATTCGTTCATTTGACCCACGAAGAACTGGTGCTGTTACTATGTGTAGAAGATCAGGTTTTTCTTTCTCCAACATCTCATCTAAATCTGTGTAGCGGGAAGATATTTCAAAACGATCACCGAAACCGTTGAGTCGTCCTTCGTCCATATCGCAGATAGCTGCGAGCTTACCACCTTTGACAAAGCGATAGGCACTTGCATGTCCTCCGGCACGTCCACCGCACCCTAACATTGCACTTTTATACATGAAAATTTCTCCTAAGTTAGGAATTTATTTGCTAATACATTGAAAACATAGAATATAGATTTCTCGTGAATGAGGAATCTATTCTGATATAGATTAACAGAAAGATGTGTTTTTGTCAAACCTTATTACACACAAACTTTCTCACCACTTTTCGCGCTATCATAAAGTGCATCCAGTATTTGCATAAAGGTATAAGCATCAGACGCATCAACATCTGGAGCCACTTCACCTGCAATAGCCATAGCAAAATGGTTAAGTTCATAGTAGAACACAGGTACTTCTTCAGGCAGTTCTCCATGATCTATTTCAATAGGTTCATCTATCGGTTCTCGGATAAACCCACCATCTTTAAATCGTGAGATACCACCATTTGTAATTGCACCTGTAGTACCATATAGTTCCACGACACTCCCAGAATCCGAATGACTCATCCGTGAACAGTCAATCTGGATAGTCTTACCACCCTCACATCCGAGGATACCGGTGAAGTAGTCCTCAGCAGCACCTTCTGGTCCGTCATATTGTGGGTAAAGCACATGCTTCGCCGCGAATGCCCATATCGGTTTCGGAGATCCCATCCACCACCACGTAAGGTTAAGCTCGTGGGAGTAGTGCTGTCCTAATGAACCGCCTTTCTGTCCATAGACGTGCAGCCAGCGACTGTTGGCATTGAGTTCGGGGATGGAGTTGAATTTTCCAAAGATGCGGGCGTGATACAGGTCTCCGATTGCCCCATTTTGGACAGCACTCCGAATTTGCCGATTGTGCGGAAAGTGACGCATAAAGTAGCAGAACTGGAGCGTTTTTTCGGCTTCCTGTGCTGCTGCCGCCATCTCTAAAATCTCGTGTGCACGGATGGCATGCGGTTTTTGGACCAAGACATGCTTACCCGAATTGAGCGTATCAAGAACCTGTTGCAGCCTACCATCAGGAGAAGTTGCGAGATAGACAGCTTCCACATCAGGATTCTCCAGCAGTTCTTGATAATCAGTGTAACGGTGTGGGACTGCATTGTCATCACCTGCTTGCGCTAGACGGTTTGGATCACGCTCTGCAATCGCAATAACGTTCAATCGCGAGGTCGCATTAGCAGATTCGATAGCACGGCAGCCTGCCCATCCACACCCAATGACTCCGAGTGAAATGAATTGATTTGTCATTTAGTATGTATCCTACTCATATTACGGTTCCACAACTTTGTAGTGTTCAACCAGTCCATTGCGGATTACTTGGATTGTGAGACTCTTAACGGGATGACGGTTATCGTCGTAATGCGAAATGGTTGTCGCCCCTTTGTATCCATCGACTGCAGCGAATGCATCGCGAACCGCAACGCGGTCAAGCGAACCCGCCGCCTCTATTGCACGTGCTAAGAGTCGCATAGCATCATAACCCGACGCGGCGATACCATCCGGTGGACTACCGTAAAGTTCCATGTATCCACTCACGAATTCTTGCACATCTGCGTCCTGGGTCGCAACTGAGAAATTAGTCGGATAGTAACTACCATCCAACACAGTGCTATCGTCTAAGACACCAAGGAAGCGTTCTCTGTCATCCCAAGCACTACCACCGAGAAAAGTCGCTGTGATACCAGCTTGACGTGCTTCACTTATCAATAGCGGCACTTGTGGTTGATGCCCCGGACAGAAGATTACGTCTGGAGAAACAGCTTGAATTGCATTGAGAAGATCAGCGATAGTGGTTTGTCCTGAAGCATAAGAACCATTGTGGACAATTTGACCACCATTTTCCTTAAAGGCTGTTTCAAATGCTTGAACGAGATCAATGGAATAATTATCTCCTTCCTCAAAGATTGTCGCAGCAGTTGTAGCATTGAGCTCGTCAGGATTCATTGCGAAATGTGCCATCACCTTTCCTTGAAAAGGGTTTGGAACGGTGATGAGGAAGACATAATCACCCACAGATGGCACATTTGATCCACTGGAACCAGGCAGCATCAACCGTTGTGCTTGTTGTGCAATTGGACCTACTTCTACTGCCATCGTTGAGCGCACAGGCCCCAGTAGTGCAAATACGTTTTCCATCTCAATTAATTCATTTGCAGCATTTCTACTTGCTTCTACAGTTGGGTTTTCGTTCTCTATAGGTTGGTTATTTCTACTGATAAACGCAACCTGCATACCAAGTATACCACCATTCTCATTTATCTGCACACGAGCAGTTTCTGCCCCTTGGCTAAAAGTATTGTAACTATATGCTGGTTGAATAACACCGATCTTTAAAACAGCATCTTCCCCAGGTGTAGTTCCGGTGGGGACCATAGGATCAATACGTTCACAACTTAATATACAGAAACTCAGAACTGCCAGCAACACAACCGAGGTG
>VXOP01000087.1 GCA_009839975.1 Candidatus Poribacteria bacterium | reverse complement strand
GGTCGCGATTAGGAGATCGCTCCTACAAGCAAAGTGTCCAATCATCTTCCTGTTTCACCATAAATACACAACTCTGAAATTTGATAAATCTACAAATTACATGTTATAATTGCGTAAGGGGAAAATATTATGGATTGGAAAAAAGAACTCAAGAAACTAATCACCGAACCAAAAACGAAACTCAGATTTGATGAACCGCTGGCAAAGCACACATACTTCGGTATCGGTGGAGAAACAACGGCTTACTTAGAGATTAGTTCCTTTACAGAATTAGCAGCATTAGCACGTTTTCATCGCGAATGGCAAATTCCGATCGTCGTCATCGGACGGGGATCAAATCTACTGGTAAGTGATAGTGGATTCAAAGGTATCAGTATTAGATTAATCGGTGAACTTGCTGATCTAAAAGTAGATGACAATGTTGTTTCTGTTGCTGCTGGACTGGCACTGCCAAAACTATCAAAACTCATGTCACAAGGTGGGTTAAGTGGCGTTGAATTTGCTTTCGGTATACCAGGTTCTGTCGGTGGTGCATTGATAATGAATGCAGGGGCATGGGGAAGTAGTTTCGGTGATGTTGTTACAGATGTAACTGTTATGCATGATACAGGAGAAGTTGAAAAACTAACCCACGATGAAGCAAGATTTGAATATAGACACAGTTCACTTGATGCGTATTTCTGTGTTACAGGCGCGACACTTAAGCTGAAAAGCGGGGATGTGGACACGATTACGACACAGATGATGGACTTCTTCAAAAAGAAAACCGATACACAACCCTTCGCAGAAGAGAACGCAGGATGTATCTTCAAAAACCCATCTGGCGATTCTGCTGGACGACTCATTGATATCAGTGGTCTGAAAGGATACCGTGTCGGTGGTGCAGAGGTGTCCAAAGTTCATGGCAATTTTATCCTGAACGTTGATAACGCCACGGCAGAGGATGTTCTGGAATTAGTGGTTTATATCCAAGAACAGGTACGTGAGAAAACAGGAATATCACTTCAAACTGAAGTCAAACGTTTGGGTTTTGATAATACATATCCATAGGTGTCAATTTAGTGATGATCCAAGGCCGGTAGGTGCGATTTCCTAATCGCACCGAATCTTACGCGAAGACCTTCAAATGTGCCGTATTGGGCAAATCCTGTGCGATAAGGATATCGCACCTACCGGGATGACAGTGTATTACCGTTTTCACATTTTTCCATAAATTACTTATGCAGGTCTTACGAAAAATGAAGAGAAAACACCTTTGGCAACTCATCGCATTATGTCTCTTTTTGGGAAGTGTTCAGTGTGTCCATTCCCAAGATGCCTATCAGTTAGGAGAAGAGGCACTACAATACGGCAATTATGAACAAGCAATCCAATATTTGAAGAACACGACACCGACTGGAAAGTCACGCATACGTATTGGATTTGCTTATTCACAACTTGGTCGTTACAGAGAAGCAACAGACACATATCAGGAGGTGCTTCGTTTAGTTAATGCCGGAGAATTGGGTCAACAAACCCACGTTGTGAAAGCACAAGCATTTATCGGATTAGGGTTCATTGCTTACCAACAAGGTAAGTTTGATGATGCAATTCAGTACTATAAAAGTGTAGTGGAACAGAACACAGTAGGTGTTTCTAAGGCACAACATAATCTCGGTAAAATCTATGCTGGTCGCGGAGAGATAGAAAAAGCGATTGACGCGCATCAGCACGCAATTTCACGAGAACCAAATTTTGCTGAGGCATACTTTCATCTCGGTGTGCTGTATAGTCGTAAGCAGGATTGGCAGGCAGCAATCACTGCCTTACAGAAAACAGTAACGATATCCCCATTGATGCCAAATACACACTATCAACTGGCTCGTTGTTACAGACAGATCGGAGAAGTACAGAAAGCAGAAAAAGCAATGGAACGGTTTCGTTCACTTAAAAAAGTAGAAACTGACATTCAGAAATACCTTGAAGCCGTTTTCAGCGCGGATACTGACAACAAAGTAACAGCATTAGTCCAACTCGCGTATACCTACCTCAAATATGAAAGATACGAGGCAGCAGCCCGTGAATTCCAACGGATCAGTGTGTATAGCACATCAGATGTTGATACCGCACAGATACATGCTGGTTATGGTAGGATCGCTCTGGAACAGGGAGACATTTCAGAGGCACTCAAACATTACAACCGTGCCATTCAACTCGGTTTGAAATCGGCTGAAACATATCACTATCTCGGTATCGCCTATATGCAGAACCGTGATGCAAAGCGCGCGTTGAAGCAGTTCAAAAGTGCTCTCACATTAAACTCGGATTATGCTGATTCGCATCTGATGTTAGGGACACTCTACACAACGGATGGTAAATTTGAGACCGCAGAAAAACACTATAAAAAGACTATCTCACTTGTACCAGAGATGGCAGCTGCGCACCACGGAATCGCATATCTATATGGGAAACACAATCGCGATTTAGATCAGGCAATTGCGTCTGCACGGAAAGCAGTAGAACTATCACCATCCTCCGCCCCGTACCACAATACCCTTTCATGGTTGTGTTTTAAGCGCGGGAAATATGATGCGGCAGAAGCTGCACTATTGAAAGCAATTAAGCTTGCACCCGATAATCCGGTCTATCAAGAAGGATTAAAAGAGATACGTGAAAACCGTAAATAGTTTATAGTAAAGTCAATAATAAATGAGGCGTTTTCACCGTTTACGATAAACACCTATCGTAGGGGCGAGGTCTCCTCGCCCGTTGTAGCGTGTTTCATTAATTCTGAAGTTCACTATATAGACCCGTTTTCAACTTACCCCAAGTTGTTGTTAACTTATTTTCTGGTTCAACAGCAAGGAAGCCAGTCGCGCTTTCAAGACCTTCACTCATAATACTCTTGATGTCATCCTGTGATAGTGGGACGTTGAATAACCCAACTTCGTCCAGTAAACCGTCACATTGGTGTCCACCGTCAGAACCATCACCGATACGCATACGTGAGGGGTTAGCATTAAGACTCGGTTTTGCATAATTTTGTCTGCCGACTTCTTCTCCATCCGCATATATGATGAAACCATCCTCACCGAAAACACCAGCGAGATGGTGCCAGTCACCATCTGTAATTACGGGACCTCCTATGGGTCCACCAAAACCACCATCTGCTGCCCTCGTCATGCTTAGTTGAAGCGTTTGTGAGTCTTTATCTACAACTAATAGGTAGTTTCTTGGATTCTGTCCACGCATCATAATAGATTGCCAGCGCGTGCCTTGTGAAGGTTTTAGATTTGCCCATGCAACAATCGTTAGTTCTTCAAGAATGATGCTGTCATTTGCTTCCACTTCAACATAGACATCACTACCGTTGAATTCCAACGCGCTACCGAATTTGCCTTCTTGCCATTTCTTTGGTCCCGCAATAGTACCATGGTTCCCAGCATCGGAACTATCCTTTGCGATATCTCCGCCATCTTCTTCAAAAAGCCACAGACCAGCCACGGTGGCAGGATCAATTTTTGCAATCGCATGCAGACTCACAGTAAGCATGAGAATCGCTACGATGCTAAACAGATACAATCTCGTATACACTTGTTTTTTCTCCAATTTCAAAAAATTAATGTTCAACCGAAATAATACCATCTTCTTCTCTGATTGTCAAATGCTGATTTGATTGAACGTCTTCTATCACATCCTGAACACCGTGTCGCCAATTTACGATTATCTGGTCAACTTTTTTGGCTGTACCCAACCCAATCTGAGAACGAAACTGATTTTGAGAAAGATAACTTCCACCGCTTTTCATCTCCATAAGTGTTGATGTTTCACCGAATTTCAGTTTTACCTTTGCACCTATGGCATCTCGGTTTGATTTTTTGCCAATCATCTTGATACTTATCCAGTTGTTAATCGGTGCAGTATCGTTCCGTAGAAGATCCGGTGAATCACCTATATTCGTAACCAGAATGTCCATATCACCATCGTTATCATAATCTCCAAAGATGGCTCCACGACTGGATTTTTTAATCCGTAATCCATCGCCAGATTTATCCGTAATATCGCTATAAGTTCTATTTCCGAGGTTGTGGAAAAGTTGATTCTGTTGTTTGTAAACCCCCACCTCCTGTAAGTCCTCAACATTGTCGTGTAGGTGTCCATTGGCAAAAAAGAGGTCCAGCCATCCATCATTGTCAAAATCAACGAACCCTGTCCCCCATGCTAATGGTAAATGTGTCGGTTCACCGATACGGGTTTGTGCCGTAACATCCCAAAAGACTCCGCTTCCATCATTCTGATAAAGTGTATTGGTTTCAGCTTGGTAATGTGTGAGAATTATATCAAGGTCACCATCATTATCATAGTCGGCAGTATCAATTCCCATGCTACTTTCGTTATCACCGTGTTCGTTTCGTGCAGCTCCGTGTAATTCACCTGCTTCAGTAAATGTGCCATCACCGTTATTGATGTAGAGAAAGTTTGCCTCTCTGTCATTCGCGATGTAGAGATCCAGCCAACCGTTATTGTCAATATCTGTCCAGACGACGCCAAGTCCCCTACCGGGCAGGTTTATACCCGCTTCCTGTGTGACGTTCGTGAAACTTCCGTCACCGTTATTACGGTAAAGGTGATCAGGAACAGGGGCAAATTCTTCTGGTCGGCAATAGGCAGGAATTCCTTCTTGCGAACAATCTGGGGCATCTTCCAGATCAAGCAACACATAGTTTACAACGACCAGGTCAAGCCATCCATCATTGTCATAGTCCGCGAAAGCACATCCAGCAGAAAAAAGCGATCTATCTGTTATGCCTACCTGCTGTGACACATCAGAAAACGTCCCATCACCGTTATTGCGATAGAGGACATTTTTACCGAAGTTCGTAACAAAAAGATCGCTGTTGCCATCATTATCGTAATCTCCGACACAACACCCGATGCCGTAACTTGTATCCCCTACGCCTGCGTGTAGTGTCACGTCGGTGAAAGTGCCATTGCCATTATTTTGGTAGAGTTGATTTGTAGGAAGTACATCAGGTGTGTTCTCTGTAAGAGGGGCACCGTTTACAAGATATATGTCCAAGTAGTCATCATTGTTGTAATCGAAGAAAGCAGTGCCACCCCCCATCGTTTCGACGAGATGTTTCTGACCTATAGCACCATTAAAATGCCGAAACTGGATACCTGCTTCTTTAGTGACCGGCGTAAATTTTATAACAGCCTGAGGTATATCAGCGTAGGCAAAATTAATCCAGAGTGTCAATACAATGATTATAAACAATTTCATTTGAAACCTATGGACGAATAACAGTCCCATCCATCCGACGTACTGGTGCCCAACCACCATTAAGTGGATGTTCGGGAAACGGAAATTTCTCTGCAAGTTCCTCATTGACATCAATACCGAGTCCGGGTGCTTCATTTACCCAAAAACAACCGTCCCTAATTTCTGGACAACCGGGAAAAACCTCTTTCGTATTCTCCCCAAAAACATTTTGCTCCTGAATACCGAAATTATAACACGCCAGATCAAGCGCGACATTTGCAGCATGTCCAACAGGTGAAACGTCTCCCGGACCGTGCCATGCAGTCCTGACCCCGAAGAATTCACAGAATGCAGCGAGTTTACGTGCAGGACTGATACCACCAATCTGTGAAATATGCACACGGATGAAGTCTATAAGGCGATCTTTGATAAGATTGACATATTCATTCGGATTATTAAACAGTTCTCCCATCGCAATAGGAATGCTTGTCTGCTGACGCATCAATTGGAAATAGTCAACATCCTCAGGTGCAAACGGGTCCTCAAGAAAAAAGAGATTATATTGTTCCAACCCTTTCGCGAGATTAATCGCTTGGATTGGGGGAATACGTTCATGCACATCATGTAGCAATTCTACCTCGTCACCCAATTGTGTTCGCAGATGATCGAAAAGTTTGATGACAGTATTGACATAAGGTGTCGGTTCAAATGCGGGTGAACTCCGTTTCCCTCCACCTGCACCGTAGGTTGTATATCCGGGGATCGCAACTTGCGCTCGCACGTAACGATATCCCTGTTCCATATAATTCCGAATACTGTTTTCTACCTGTTCAAAATTGCCTCCACCTGCATGTCCGTAGAGCGTAACTGCTTCACGACACTTTCCGCCAAGTAGTTGGTAGACAGGCATATTTGCCTTTTTACCCATAATATCCCACAACGCCATATCCACACCACTTAGCGCGTTGTTCAGCACGGGTCCATTTCGCCAATAAGAACTGACAAAACTGGTTTGGAATATATCTTCTATGTTAGTCGGGTCTTTTCCTATCAGGAAAGGTTTTAGGTATTCATCCACTGCGGTTGCGACTGCGAGTGGACGTTGTGTAAATGTAGCACATCCGACACCGTATAAACCCGGTTGATCTGTTTCAACTTTAACAACAACAAGCCGAATCCCATCAGGTGCAGTCAGAATTGTTTTGACATTGGTGATCTTCAAAGTAGTGCTTCTCCTTTATTCTTGCGTTTTTTCATCAATCATCGCTTTTAGAACGAATGCTGTAGTTTATCAGAACCTAAACACTTTGTCAAACCGAACCCTTCGAGCTGGGGTGTAAGATTTTGGTTACTTGTCTGAACCAGGATTTACGGGATTTCAAGATTACCAAGATAAGAATGTGTGAACAATAAAAACCAAGCACCAGCGGTGCGAAAGGTGTATAGAACATGTGAAAAACAAAATCCCAAGCACCAGCGGTGCGAAAGGTATATAGAATATGTGTTTTTAATTTTGTGCCATGATATACCTTTCGCCCCGCTGGGGCTTACTCTGGTAATATCAATGTTTTCTATACACCTTTCGCCCCTCTGGGGCTTGATATTTTACAGAAACCTACTTCTCTCCTTACTCATGTGCTTCTACAAGAACTTTACACATCAGAAATATGTTTATTATTGAGTTGCATGTTAGAAGAGTGATTATGCCAAAAACTTTACACTCCCCTTTCTATTTTTTCTGCTTGCTATTTCTGACAGGAGTTGGTAATATAGAGAATAGTGGTAATGCACTTAGAGTAGTTAGATCGCAAATACATTGAGACTTATACACACTTCTAAAAAAACACGATGTCAAATAACTCCAACATCCGAGACAATAACATATACGGCACCGTAGCAGATTTTCTGCGAAATAAAATTCAAGAAGGTTCTTCGCTATCCTTTGTCTCCGCATATTTCACCATCAACGCATTTTACGAACTCAGAGACGAATTAAGAAACATCAAAGAACTCCGATTTCTGTTCGGCGAACCGAGTTTTATCCAAGGTATGGATCCCACCAAAACAGAGAGCAAAGTCTTTCGCCTTACAGAAGAAGGTTTAGAACTAAAGAATTACCTGCCCCAAAACGCAATTGCTAAAGCATGTTACGATTGGATTGAAGATAAGGTAGAAATCAAGTCGGTCGCTAAATCCAATTTCTTACATGGCAAGATGTATTATATTGAAAAGAACGGAAGTGAGGACGCAATCCTCGGCAGCTCAAACTTCACCGTGCGCGGTTTAGGATTAAGTAAAAAAGCAAGCAACATTGAACTCAACCTTGAAGTAGACAGCAAAAGCGACTGTGCAGACCTAAAAACATGGTTTGATAACTTATGGGAATCGGATCAGGTTCAAGATGTAAAAGAAGAAGTTAAACGATACCTTGAAAATATATACACAGACAAAGACCCTGAATTCATCTATTTCAAGACTTTGTACCATGTCTTTGAAGACTTCTTGGAAAATGCATCAGATGCAGATTTCGCACAAGAAAATCCGAAGTTCCAGCATTCAGAAATTTGGAAAAAACTATACGAATTTCAAAAACACGGTGTTCAGGCATGTATCAAAAAACTCAAAGCATATAACGGTTGTATCATTGCAGATAGTGTCGGGTTAGGTAAGACCTTTGAAGCACTCGCTATCATAAAATACTTTGAAATACGGGGTGCGAATGTGTTGGTGTTATGTCCCAAAAAGTTAGAACAGAATTGGACACTCTACTCTCTAAACTATCGTAGAAAAAACAACCCACTAAAAAAAGATAACTTTCGTTACAACGTCCGCGCACACTCAGACTTGACAGACAGAGGAAAATCAGATTTTGATTGGGAGAATTTCGACCTCGTCGTGATTGATGAATCTCACAACTTCCGAAACAGACCAACTGATAAATATGAGAAGGAACGGCTGATACGCAGAAGTCGATATAACAAACTATTGGAGGAGATTATCAAGGATGGGTGTAAAACACAAGTCCTGATGCTATCTGCAACCCCTGTTAACAATAAACTGACCGACCTTGAAAACCAGATAAGACTCATCACAGAAGATAATGACAACGCTTTTCAAAATACAGGTATAAATAGCGTTAGAGAAACACTGAGAAACGCTCAAAATCGGTTTGAAAAATGGACAGAACAGAATGGTGATCTTTCTAATCAACCGCAGAGACAGGATAGTCTCGCTGAAAGCCTGAATGCTGATTTTTTCAATTTATTAGATAGACTCACCATCGCACGATCCAGAGAACATATTATTAAATTCTATCATGATACTGATGATGCAAAGATCAAGTTCCCCGATAGAGAAAAACCGATACCCGTCTACCCTGATATTGATACGGACGGCATATTCCCCAGTTTCCAAAACATTAGCACACAGATTGATGGATATAAACTTGCACTTTTCAACCCATCATTTTATATTAAACCGGATTGCCTGCACCATTATGATGATAGAGTTCTAAAGCATCGTGAGAGTAACCTTATCGGCATGATGAAGGTGAACTTTCTGAAACGCCTTGAGAGTAGTGTTCACTCTTTCGATTCTACATTACAGCGCACCATTGAAAAAATAAACAAACTTGCAATTGACATACAAGATTTCTTACAAGATGAAGCAGAAAGTGATGACGATTACACTGCTTTTGCAGAGGCAGAAGCAGAATATGGAGATGATGAGGACCTGCTGAATGTATTTGAAGATGCGGACAATGATATCTACCAGTATGAACACCTTGACCTTCAGAAGTGGTTGGAAGACTTACAAAACGATAGAAAACAACTCATAGGAATACAACGGGCTGCAGCCAACATTACCCCTGAGAGAGATGCAAAATTAGAGCAACTTAAGCAGCTTATAAACAATAAAGTGCAAAACACGGCAAAAAATGCGAAAGAAAAATTAAACCCCAAAGTCCTTGTCTTTACCGCTTTTGCCGATACTGCCAATTATCTATATGACAATCTCTATGGATGGGCAAAAGAAACACTTCAGCTTGAGAGTGCTGTCGTTACAGGTTCAGCAAATAAAACGACCTACGGTAATACAGATTTCAATGAGATTTTGACCAACTTCTCTCCTATCTCCAAAGAGCGAACAACAGATGACTCAGTAGAAGAAACACCAGAAATTAACCTCCTCATCGGAACGGATTGTATATCTGAAGGACAAAACCTACAAGACTGTGATTATCTCATCAATTACGATATACACTGGAATCCCGTGCGAATTATCCAACGTTTCGGACGAATAGACCGAATCGGTAGTAAGAACAAAACAATCCGTATGGTAAACTTTTGGCCCACGCCTGAACTTGACGAGTACATCAATCTGAAAGTTCGGGTTGAGGCACGCATGGCACTCGTCAATCTGGCAGCTACTGGCTATGACAATCCGCTCACACCAGAAAACAGAGATGAGAACTTAGAACGCGTCTGGTCACACAGAGATGAACAACTCCGCCGCATGCAAACCAATAACATCGACTTTGATGATCTGGATGAACAGCTTAATATCAGTCAATTCACGCTTGACGATTTCCGTGCACAACTCCTAAACTATCTGCAGACCAGAGAGGATGAATTGCGCCAAGCCGATTTAGGGTTATATGCCGTCACCCAACCCATCAATCAAAATGGAAACCCTGTGGATATAAAGCCTGGGGTTATCTTCTGCTTAAAACAGGTAATTGCGGAAGAGGACAATAAAGAAGGAGAAAAACTGAACCCTATCCATCCATACTATCTTGTCTATGTTACCGATGATGAAGTTGTCTCAATCGGTTTTACCAATCCCAAACGGATATTAGAACGGTTCAGCGCGCTCTGTGTTGGAAAAACAGCACCCGATACCGAGCTGTGTGACAAATTCAACGAAGAAACCAACAACGGCAGTGATATGACAATTTATCAGATACTCTCTGAAGTTGCGTTGAAATCCATCCGTGCAGAGTATATTCGGCAGGTCAACGATCAGCTTGATTCAAGTCCTGACGCACTCCTACCCACTGCCGATAGTCAGATTACAGAGGAAACTAAATTTGAGTTAGTCACGTGGTTGGTTATTAGACATTAGTCCATGTTGTACCACAATCTGCAAGATTGTGTCTTGGCACAAACTGGCAGTTTGTGCTACAGGAGTGTGCTAACAGGATTGTGTCTCTTTGTACCACAATCTGCAAGATTGTGTCTTCTGCACAAACTGGCAGTTTGTGCTACAGGAATATCCTAACTGGATTATTGCTCTTTGTACCACAATCTGCAAGATTGTGTTTTTTGCCCAGACTGGCAGTTTGTGCTACAGGAGTGTGCTAACAGGATTGTGTCTCTTTGTACCAC
>VXOP01000111.1 GCA_009839975.1 Candidatus Poribacteria bacterium | reverse complement strand
TGAAGCCAATAGATCATTTGCTTCCTGTTCTTTCTGCTTTTTCTGAGTATAGGCAGATCGCATAAAACCAGCGATGTGGTTTTGAATACTGGGTTGAGGTGTTGGAATAAGAATTCGCATCAACTGGTCTGTCGTTATAGCAGGATAATTTCCGCCACTACTTCGCTGAAGCATTTGATTTAAACAAAATTGACTTCGGAGAACAGAATAAAGATACGTGCGATTTAGTGTAGGATCTTTAATTTCTCTGAGGACCGCGAATCCTGTTGAAGCAATGCAGCCATCTAAATTATTATCAATCAGCGCAATAGAACCGTGATGAGGTCTCGTTAGACTTATAATAATGTCATCTTTGCGAACTATATTCTGGGCGCGACTCGGAGCCTCCTTAGTCAGAGTATTAGAATAAGATGCTTCTCCCGTCTCTCGACTTACGCTATTGATTTCAATGTATCTAAACGTATCTTCTTGACATTCTTCTGGATTCCATCTTTGGTGACACAGTTTAGCAATATTTCCTAATATTTCATGAGTGCTTCGGTGTAAGGTAGACAATAACTTATCAAAACGTGGGTGATAGAAGTGTGGATCAAGTCTTTCGCTTATCTCGCCCCGATAGGTGAGAAAAATCTGATTTTCACTATCAGGGCTTACGCGAAAAAATCTGGATTCTCGGTAAATTTTCGGTATTCCTCACAGATAACGTCAAGGTCATTAATCGGGTCTTTACGTCCCGTTGCGTCATAACCGATACGTTCAGCGATTGCCATGAATATTGGATGATTAGCGTTTTCCCGAATCCATCCTCGGATGTCCGCTGCGTTCTTATCTGTCCATTCCTCCTTAACAACGTCAATCTTTTCCTTATAGTCTGTTTTTATTTCACTCTCCCACACTGGATCTGCTGCTGCTTTAAACGTCGTTCTGTATTCCTTCTCCAGATCATTTAGCGTTTTCGTTTGAGTCTTAAGTTCTGCACGCGCGGCTTGTAGATCGAACAACTCAAATTCTCTGGTAGGTGTGGACTCAATTTCTGGGAAGAAAAAGGCACTGAGGTTTTGGACTTTTTTGGTCGGCTCTTTGCCAAGTTTCTGATTTAATGCATCAATATTGTCTAAAATTGAGATGAACTGTTGTCTATAGTTCTCTGTTACGTCAACCTGTGCAGGAGAACCTTTTTTAATAATAACTTGTCGTTCATTTTCAAGTTCTTCAATCTGAGGTGTATAAATTGCTCTGTTTTTTTCCTCGATTTGGTCAATGGCATCTTGATAACGATTATACTCCTGTTCTGAAAACTTTTGGAGGAACAGGATAGACGTTTTTACACCAGCACCGTAATGTGAGAAGGCGATTTGTGGGAGAGAAACAACAGCAAGAATTCGGAAGTGGCGTTCAATATAGTCACGGACATATTGCAGTGATGAGTTAGTCAAAATTCCATCGGGTAGGATAATGGCAAGCTTGCCCGTTTTCCACTTGAGAAAATCAAAACAACGTTCAAGAAACAGAATTTCTGTTTTTTGAGAAGTATTCCCTTTACTCAGTTCATACTTTTCAAGATAGGGTAGTTCAGATTTTTTGATGACTGCCCCAAAAGGTGGATTGGTAAGGATTATATCAAACTGTTCCTTCTGAAATTCGCTATGCTGTTTGTATAGGATATCAAAATCGACAAGTGCGTCATTACTGATAACGTTGCTGTGTCCATCATCATGGATAATCATGTTCATTTTTGCGACGCGAGCGATTGAGTCATTGACTTCAATACCGAAGAGTCTTTTTTCAGCAAAATCGTGCCAGTGGAGATAGTGTTCACGGCTTTCTTTATCGTGGTACTCAGATGCTTGTTTTCGTATGTAATCCATGGCATGCAACAAAAAACCACCTGAACCACAGGCGGGGTCAAGGATTCGCTCTTCATGATACGGGGCAATCATATCCACCATAAACTCAACTACTTCACGTGGCGTGAAAAACTGTCCGGTTTCACCCTTAAAAAAGTTGCCTAAAAACTTTTCAAAGGCGACACCTTTCACGTCTAAATCGGTTTGGTTGAGGCTAATCCCTTGTAAATGCGTAACAACAGAAAACAAGAGTTTATCATCGATTCCAATATTCTCTGTGAACACCTCTGGGTCTAATACTTTTGCTTCCTGATAGAGGCTATTAATTCGGTTTGCAACAGATTCAGGTTTTTCGTGCGTCTTAATCTGAAAGTCGTAAGGTTCACCATCTCGTCTTGCCTTTTTCTCATCTCGGATTTTAATGAAAAGCACTTTGGCGAGTTCATCAAACGCTTGTGTAGGTGCAAATTTTCCACCTTGCCAAAGTGTGTCGTGGCATTTTTCAAGCACACGGATAAGATCGCCTCTTTCAATAACGGTAAGCTCCAAATGCGGTACACCTTTTAGGTATCGCCACTCTTGGACTTTGCCATACCGGATTGGTGGTTCAGCAATGATGTTTTGGGAACGTTCGCCCGGTTCAAAGTTTTTGACATCAAAGGACCTACGCGTATTTCCTGCAATAACAGCAGCATAATGGCCACCCAAAGAGTTGCAATTGCCAAAAACCTGTTCAATTGCCTGATTGAATTCTGCGTCAGAAATACCATCCTTTTTGCATTCAACTACAATAAAAGGGGTTTTCTTGTCATCGTCTTGAAACACAACGATGTCAGCGGAATCGGAAGGCGTTCGACGTGGAACAGTCACCTCCAGATCAATTCGGGTTTGGTCATATTGAAATCGTTCGATTAATTCGACATAGAAGCTTGCGCGAACCTTTTCTTCGGGGTCGGTAAATCTATAATTCTTGTCAGGGGCGACGTAATGGATTCTATTTCTATCGTTAAGGAGTTTGATATATCCTTTTTCTTCTCCGATTCGGAGAGAATCTGTTTGGTTCATTTCATTTGCACCTATTTTTTACTTTACAGAATTATCGCAATTGAAGGTTTCCGCGTAGGTACCGGTGCGATTAGGAAATCACACCTACCGGCCTGGGGAAAGTTGTTTTTCATTTGGGTCAGCCATAAGAGTACCTTCCATAAAGCATTAGGACCTACATGTTTAGTTTATATGTCTTTATTTTACCATATTTATAGATTTTACTCAATATGGCTTCGTAAGCGTCACTTACCCCATTAGGAGTTGCTTTTTCTGGTGGGTTCTGATATAATATCAGATAAGGTCAGCATCAGATTAGGAAATAGATTTGTTATATCTTCTGTTTTATGGTACATTATACAGTAGGCAAACCGAAAGTTTATATTGAAACTACAGTGGTCAGTTACCTAATAGCACGTCCCAGTAACGATGTAACGGTATTTGATAGATAACGATCAACTCGGCAGTTATGGGAGGAATATTCTGACGCTTTTGAGTTTGTCACTTCAGATATAGTTCTCGGTGAAGCTAAACGGGGTGATCTAAGAGAAGCTCAGCGTCGGATTATATTGTTAGACGACCTAAGGACATTGCCTTTGTCACCGGAGGCTGCTGTCCTTGCACATGAGTTGATTGACAAAGGTTCCGTGCCACCGCAGTTCCTGCCGGATGCGCAACATATTGCTATTGCCGTTGTCCACAATGTTGAATATCTCGTTTCTTGGAACTATAAGCATATTGTTAATGAAACCAAGCGTCAGCATATTACTGATGTTTGTCTAACTGCCGGTTACCAACCGACAATCCTTTGTACACCTGGGGAGTTAATTGAGGAGATACAGATGAAAGAGAAGTTTGAACTACAGACAGATCCTATCCTTGAAGAATGTTATCGAATGAAAGCAGAATTTGCTGCCCAATTCAATTCTATAGAAGAACTATACGATTATTTGAAGGCACAAGAGAAAAAGCGAAGAGCCCAAGGTAAGATATATATTGATCTACCTACAGAAAAACGGCGTAGGAAGGATTGAAGCAACTTGCCCCATATCTCTAAGTCATTGCATCTAATCCTGAAAACCCTTGTTTAGGCAGATTTAAGAACCAACCCAAAACATCCAGTATCCTCCCTTCCCTCTTATCCTGAAAATCCCATAATCCTGAAAATCCTGGTTCAGACACGTAACCATAACTTTACACACACCTTCGTCAGCAACATTTCAAAGCAACAAAACACTGGCAATTCATCATGAAACCTGTTATGCTGTTTCCGTAAGGGTATTTGATAAGCGGTAGAAGGAGCGGTTAGGCCATGAAAAACTTCCTATATACAAAACGACGTATTGCAGCAGCGTTGGTCGGTGTCATTCTCATCGTTATCGGGGGAACATATTACCTTAAGCACCTTGAAAGCGAGAGAAGGGTTGAAGCAGAACGCAATATGCAGATTGACTGTCCGCAGTGGCATCTACCTGAAAATGCCACTGCACGGATTGGAATGGGAACTGTTACTGCGTTGCTATAAACGGATATCTCTAATCGGACTTCCCGATGGTATTCCTTGCAATACAGGAATAACATAGCCCCGAATGGTTAATCCTCCTATCGTCTCTGTCTCTACGCGTGGTTCTGGATTCTCACGATGATCAAAGACGATGTAGTAACCTTCCTTTACTCCCTCAGTGTTGAGATATGTTGCAAGTTGTTTCTTACCTGTCTGATAACGATGGTCCCCTCTCCAAATTTTCGCTTCAATGATATATTTTTGCTGGTTGTGGGTAATTATGATGTCCATCCTACCTCTCCCTGTTTGAACTTCAAGGTGCATAAAACCACCAATGATCTTTACAAATTGGTCAAGATATGCCAGCAGGAGATGTCTGCCAACGGACTCTTGTGGTGTATCAGGAACTTGTAGAATTCTAAATCCTGCGCGTTTGATAAAATCTCGGAAGTTATCAAGTAATGGTTTCATATCAATATGTCCCGCGGGGGTGAGATAATTGAAAAATCCTTCACTGCCCCCCTCAGGAAGGTACCGATGCTCTAAACCGTTTACTGTCGCTTTAAATGTTCTCATTATGCGGTAGAGATAGATAGGATTGATAATTTCACACATACCATCAGATGCTTTCTTGATGACACCGTACGTAGCAAGATCGTTTATGATGTCATTATCCATATTGAAGTCAACGCCATCATCCCGTTCCATGATTCGCATCAGCATACTTTCAAAACGTGGGTCTTTGCGGATATTGGTTGTAAGATGCTCAATATTAGTGTTTCGTTCCTGTAGGAGTTGTGCATGTGCTGTTGAAAAATGTGTCATTGCAATTGGTTTAGTTTTCGGAATGTCCAGTTCTTCAGTGAGAATCTGTGCAAATCGGTTGACAAGTACCGGTTGACCAGCTGTTTGCTTATGGATAGATTCAATCACCTCTGGTGCGAAGGATTGTCCGACTTCCTCTGTATATTGTCCGATGAGTTCCTGTACCTGTTCAAGCGTAAAGTTCGGAAGATGAAACTCGTCCTGGATATTAAATGGAGAAATAGATCGGTCATAGTTGAGCTGCGCAATACTCTTGACACCGATAATGCCGACACTGTGTGGACAACGCGGTTTACCTGCAATGTAGATATGACGTAGCGTATGCAGAAAATCGCTTAACGCATCCGGCGGTATACCATCAAACTCATCAATGACTATGACGAATTTCTGTGGTATTAGTAAGCGTTTAAGGTGTCTAAAAAACCTTCTCATTGCAAGATGGTTCGTTAGTTTTGTATCTGTCAATAATTGACTTAAGACATCAGGCAATGACTCGTCGCGTCGCTGAAACAGGTTCCGAATTTCATCGCAAATATCTTGGTAAAGGTGTTCGTAAAAGACCTCTATAGATGTGTTTTTATAAATATCAAAATTGAGTTGAATAGGGAGGTATGAAAACTTTGCTGTAGAATCGGTTTGAGCGATAGCACTATCCGATTCAGAGACAAAGGCAAGCATTTCTATTGCAGTTTTAAAGAAGGTGGTTTTACCTGTCTGTCGTGGTGCAAAAAGGACGACATATTTACCATCTTCAACCCGTTTGAGGTAGTCGGTCAGTTCATCAGAACGGGCTACGACGTAGTGTTCTTTAGGATTGACGGGACCTTGTGTGCCGAAACGTCTCATTTTCGTCTCCTTGTCGGTTGCTTTTAGCATCTTATTTTATCACATTCATTTGATGTCGTCAAGGCGTGCGGATTCAATCTCCTCCATAATATAACCGACAACATCGGGTGTTGATTCCCGATCTATCCATCTTATACGTTTATCTTTACGAAACCACGTTAACTGCCGTTTGGCAAAGCGACGGGTGTTCTGTTTGAGTTGTTCTATCGCTTCAATATACGTGCATTGTCCATCAAGATATGCTATCAATTCCTTATAGCCGAAACTTTGGAGTGCAAAGGTGTCCCGTGAATATCCCTCTGCTAACAACGACTCTACTTCTGCTATCAATCCGTTAGCAAGCATTATATCAACCCGTTGTTCAATGCGCCGGTAAAGTATTTCACGAGGCATTGTCAAGCCAAATGCAATGAATGGGTATCGTTGGTTTCCGTGTTTCCATTGCTGCTGGTGTTCAGACATGGGGGTGCCTGTCAGTTCATACACCTCAAGTGCGCGGATGACGCGAGTTAAGTTATTGGGATGGATCCGTTCTGCTGATTCTGGATCGCATGCACGGAGACGGTTATGGAGTGTATCGGCACCTTGCTGTAATGCCTCTTGTTCAAGGCGTTTTCTGAATGAGGGGTCTGCTGCAGGTCCTTCAAACAAGCCATCAACAATCGATCGGAAATAGAGACCCGCACCACCGACAAGTAAGACCTGTTTACCTCTATCCTGTATTTCAACGATTGCTTCGTCTGCCAAGGCTTGATAGTCGGCAACGGAGAAAGGTTGTGTAATGTCTACACAATCTATGAGGTAGTGCGGTGCTGCTTGCTGTTCTTCAGGAGTCGGTTTGGCGGTGCCGATGTCCACCTGACGATAGATTTGGCGGGAATCAACAGAGACAATTTCAGCATTAAGACGTTGTGCCAATTGAATCGAGATCTCTGTCTTACCAACTGCTGTGGGACCGAGCAGGCAGATGAGTTTAGATTTCATTTCTCAAAGTAGTATCACGAGCGTCTATAATCCATCCACCACCGATGACGTATTCGCCATCATAAAAGACTGTGGCTTGTCCGGGAGTGATTGCGCGACGTGGTTCATCAAATTTGACGACTGCCTCGGTCTCACTGGTAGGGGTGATGGTTGCTGAACCTCCCTCGTCACGTGAACGAATTTTGACGTGTGCACGTATTGGTTCCGTCAACTTATCAATGGATATGAGGTTTATACGTTCAACGTGCATTATATCTTCAAGCAGATCGTCGTTTTCACCGACAACGATAGTGTTATTGGATACGTTGAGTTGCGTCACATAGAGCGGTTTGCCGACAGCGATTCCTAACCCACGTCGTTGTCCAACGGTATAGAACGGTACGCCTTGATGTTTGCCGAGGACCTTGCCATCCTTGTCAAGAATATCGCCGCCTTCAATTTTCTCAGGTATCCTATCCTGTATGAAACGTCTATAATTGGTATCTGCTACGAAACAGAGTTCCTGACTTTCAATCTTTTCGGCTGTTTTTAATTGATATTTTCGCGCGAGGTCACGCACTTCTGCTTTTGAATATTCACCGAGGGGCATCATCGCAGCTTGAAGCTGTTCCTGTGTGAGTGCTGCAAGGAAATAGGACTGATCCTTACTGACATCAAGTGCTTTGCGTAGGAGGTGGCGTCCTGTTTCAGGGTGTTGTTCTATTCGTGCATAGTGTCCGGTCGCAATTGCTTCACATTCCAGTGACTTTGCCAGGTCAAGGAGTTTGCCGAATTTGAGTTCTCGGTTACATACCATACAAGGGCTTGGTGTTCTACCGACAAGGTATTCTGCGACGAAGTAATCAATAATCTGTTCTTGGAAAATATCTTCGTAGTTCACGCCGTAGAAAGGGATACCGAGTTGGGTAGCAACACGTCGCGCGTCCTCAATACCTTCAAGGGAACAGCAATTGGGACGTTCGGGTTCAACTTCAATTGTATCGGGTGAACCGAGGCGCATGGTGATACCGGTGACGTCGTAACCTGCATCAACCATCATGGCAGCGGTAACAGAACTATCTACACCACCGCTCATTGCGACGAGTACTTTCTTCATGGGGTTACCTTGGGATTACGGCACACGGCGTGTGCCTACTACTATGAGACTTGCCAGTGTTCATTGCCGGCATATTTTGCATCGTAAACGTCTTGATTGAATTCTAAGCCGAGGCCTGGTGTATCTGGAACCGTGAATGTCCCTCCGTTGAATTCGTAGCCGGAAACATCAATGACATCACTGGTAAGGGTTGCGACTTCACCGTAGAGAAAATGCGGTATTGTCTTGGCAAATTGCAAACTCAGGAAGAAACCGAGTAGGGAACCCCAGTTGTGCGGTGCACATTTCACGTTACCCTTGGCAGCCATATCCGCGAGTCTCCGCCATCCAGTAACGCCGAGTCCTTTCATATCGTGTTGGATCACATCAATCACACCTGCTTCAAAGAACGGATCGTAGAATTCCAACGGTGCTCTGGTTCGGGTTTCACCGTCAGCGATTAACGTGTTCAGTCCTTTCTCTTGAATGTATGCCTTTAGATTGCGATATAACTCGACATCCTCTTCAAACATCTCCTCAATCCAGAAGACATCACAGTTGGTTGTTTCGTCCAAGAAGGTGATGACTTCATCGTAAGTATAAGCATTGTTTGCATCAACGAGGATATTGAAACCATTGCCTGCGGTGCTGCGTGCAAGTTGAACGACTTCAATGTCCCGCTCAAGTCCTGCTTTTCGTTCCATGAGATGATTTCCGCGTCCCATCTTCATTTTGCAGGCGGTGAATCCATCTGCTAAACTTTTTTTGACGTCGTTTTCAATCCGTTTAAGACCTTCCGTTTTCGTTTCGTAGAGCAGGTCATTGAAATAGATTGTGCTGTCGTAAGCGGGTAAACCGTTCCCATGGACTTCAGTTCCCATCAGTTGATATGCGGGTTTATCCAGTATTTTTCCGATAGTATCCCATAATGCGTTTTCGAAACCGCGGTATTCTTCAACGACTCCGTTTTCAGGATTGAGCAGGTCAAAAGGGTTCTTGTTTATAGCAGTTTTTGCTTCTTCAGCAGCTGATCCCCAACTTGTCGGTCCCCATCCCAGTGTCCCGTCGTTTGTATAGATGCGTGTAATCCCTTCACGCCATTTGCCGTTTGGTTCGGGTTGTTTTATCTCCTTTGCACCTGAATTACAGCCGATTGCGGGTTGGTCAATTTCTACTGTAACGTGATCAATTTTAGTGATTTTAATATCGGTCGGATAATTCGGCATGGATTCAATCTCCATTTATTCTGCTTGTTCATCTTCAGGAAGTTCACGGAGTAGTTTGATCAACTCATCTTTAACCAGATCGTTGTTTTCCTTAGTCTCATAGTAATCAGAAATCCTATAAGGCAAATTATCATAACGGTCTGCGGCTTCAATTTGCTTTATAAGTATAGGTGTACTCAAAAGTTGAACGATACGAATTCTATCTTCATGATTGGTGATCTCGGTTTGCGTCAACAAATTGATTAGACGTGGTGCTAATCCGTCTGCAAGTCCCTTTTCAGCATAGTACTCTAAAGTATTAACAGCCCCCTGCTTTGTGTTTCCACTTGAGTTGTTCGTAAGTATATGAACTAAATTATCCACAGCATTAGCATCAACATGTTCCCTTAATGCCTTTACGATATCTCTGCGTACTTGGTCATCCGTATCTTTGAGTGCGACTATGAGTTTTGAAGTGGCAGGTTTATTCAGCAGAACCATAGACCTTGCTGAGGCTTGTCTAACTAACACATTATTTGAATCCAAACCTGCTTCAATTTCATTTTTGTATGCCTTGTTTCCGATACGATATAGAACAACATTAATTTCAGTCAGTAAAGCCTCATCATTGATTGTCTTTTTTAATGCTTCTAATTCATCTTGTATAGCGGGGTCTCCTATATCACCTATCACTCGAATCAATCGTCTTTTAACATTTTTTGGTGTTTCTGCCGCGTCAATAGCAGTTATGAGTTGTTCAAGTCCATCGGATCCGATCTGTGTCAAAACATCATCAAAACCTTTGTGTGCATTGGGATGCCGATTGTTGAGAAAATCCTCTACAATGAGCGGTATAACTGGCGTTCCTTTAAGAATTAGAACCTGTTGGGCACTCTTTTGCACACGATGTCTTTCATTAAGAACCTTAAAAATCTCATCAATTTCATCAGCATTCAGTGCATTAAGCCGTGCGTTACGCTGGTTTCGATATTCTGTTTCTAAGTTACTACTTTTTAAATATGCAAGGTTTTTTGCAAGTGCGTGGCTATAAGCAATAAGTAATAATGCTCGAGGTTCAGCCTTATCTTTTTCATCTATTTCAGCAAGTTTGAGATGTTCAATAGATTCTACTGCAAGACCCGCTAATAACAGTTTATCTCTGCCTGGTGATAGTTCAGGAATGATTTGATCCCGCTTACATCCCAACGACACAACCCATGCTAAAACGAGGCATATCGTTACAAGTTTTTTCATGTTCCGTTTGTTTTTCCTCCTAACTCAACATATTTTATAGTATATTTCCTGAATGCCTCATTTCTCGATAATCAACTATAAGATTATGAAAAAACATTTCAAAAT
>VXOP01000266.1 GCA_009839975.1 Candidatus Poribacteria bacterium | reverse complement strand
TAGGGTTTCTATTAAGGGTATGATCTGTTAATTTTAGTATAATCCTATCCTCAGCTGTATCAATATCTGTTCTTTCGCGAAGTATATTTAGCCAATTTCTGATGGCAGAAGGATCTCCATACCAATCCCCTCCTCCTGCATATTGGATCTGAGCAATCGTGAAACGTTCGCCAGCCCCTTGTGTACTTAAAAGCAGGAAGAAAAATATGCTACATACTGAAAACAACTTAAACATTGTATCTTTTTTCATGGGACAGTTTCAACTATTATAACCTAAATTGCCACCTTGTAGCACAATCTGTTAGATTGTGCCTGTGAAACGCAAACTAAAAGTTTGCGCTACAAAATACACGTTTCTTTTCATTGAAACGACTTTAAACGAGGCCAACCCGTTTCCGTATGAACCATTCTGATCCTAAAAAGCCAACTATTATTATAAGCAAAAGTGGATTTGTCCATAAATCTCTTTGTGTGTCAACAAATACCGGCTTTTCAACTGTCTTTATATGCTTATGTAAGTTGTCTATGGCATCAATATTCAGATAAACACCACCTGTCTGTTGTGCAATTTCCTTCAAAAACGTCTCATTTAGCTGCGGTGACTCCATTTCAATAAGTTGTTGATGTACAGAAATGTTTATCTCATCTTCATCAATCATTCTATTCTCTCTCATAGCAACAGCACGGATTTTGTATCTACCATATTCATCTAACTTCAACTTTGCCGAATAGTTCCCCACATTACCTGCTTGTGATTCTATTTTCCCATTCCGAGTTTTTAATGGAAACGTTGTACCACGTGGGGATGTTATTTCCAATTGCACATCTATAAGCTCATGGGACTGAAATGTTTGTAAGAACATCCTTACACGGATATCAACTTCATCATACTGTGCATAACTTGAAGCATCTGTTGAAATATAAACTCTCTTGTCTTCAGATTCTTGTGCCATCCACCGAATTGTTTGTGCCCAAAACCGCTGATATGCAGTTCTGTATTTTGAATCTTTGTATGAATTTACGCCGAAATTCCAGTTCCACAACCCTTCGGCAGTAAATAACAGACTCTTCCCTAATCCCACTCTCTGGAACAGAAGTATTGGACTCCCATCATGTTTATTTAGTAGGGTGGTTGCACCTGCTTTCTGTTGATAACCACTAAAGTAGATTGTCAGCACAGGTAAGTTCTGCCACATTTCAGTATTCCGCTCAGATGCGTCATCCAACTGTAATATTGGGTGAAATAAACCTGCCTGTGTGGGAGCAACTGCAAACTCACCATGTTGTTCATTACATCCGTTATTAGGTATCTGAATCGGCAATATATCTGCCAAAAGCGTGCGGTTAAATCCGCCTCTTCCTAATGCTGTTTTGGATGGAAGGAAAATCACAGATTTACTGTGCTCTATAACATACGTTGATATTGCCTGCTGTTGCCTCTTCGTTAGATGTTGTTCTGATAAATCACCAAGTATCAAGACATCGTATTGCCGCAGTTCTTCAATAGATTCTGGAAATCGAACAGGTTGGCTGGCAGATTCAATGGGGTAGTATCCATCATTTTGACTTAATACAGTTTCTGGATCTACCTTATGCGTTCTTAACGCAATGGTTGCCTCTATATCGGGATCACGTTCTAAGGTTCTCTTGAGAAAAGTAAACTCCCAACGTGGTCTACCTTCATAGTAAAGCACATTTAATTTTGCTTTGACAACTTTCAATGAAAACGTCTTCTCATTATTGGCATAAGTAAGTTCGCCTTCAAGTGAAGGTATCGTTACTGAATACTGATAATTGCCTTCTCTTTCGGGTGTTAGTTTGAGTTCAACATAATGTTGCGTTGTGTTTGTTATACGCTGATCTTGAATAGTGGTATCCTTTGGAATATCAAGTATCGTAGCATCAACAAGTTGATTACTGTCAACTTTGCGGAGTGCAACTCTTACCGATTCATTTTCATATCCAGATTGCGTAATCGTAATGCCAACACTGCTTTCGTGTCCAATATGTGCAACAGGCAGAACGTCAACCTTACTGATGCGTATATCTTTTGGTGGCACTGCTGAACCTACACCAATAGTATATATGGGAGTATCCATATCTGCGATTTCCTTCACGTTTATATTTGATGCATTATGTGCACCATCGCTGATTAGGACTACACCCGCGTTCTGTTGTCCCTTCCAAAGATTTACAACATCACGGATACTTGATGTAATATCAGTTAGTAAACCCTTAGGCGAAAAATCTAAGGCACTAACTGAATCTGTGTGCGTTCTTGTATCAAAATTGTATATATGTACCTTGTAATCACTACTTAATGTTGATACGAATTGATGCGTTTCTTCATTAAGGACCTGTTTAACCTGATCTAATCGTGATTGATCAGATTTTCCAGAATAGTT
The DNA here is from genome assembly GCA_009839975.1 of Candidatus Poribacteria bacterium. Taxonomy (GTDB): domain Bacteria; phylum Poribacteria; class WGA-4E; order WGA-4E; family WGA-3G; genus MSPOR6. The sequence goes on along the minus strand of VXOP01000266.1, from coordinate 8,523 downwards.
ATCCTCCATTTGCATACTTAATGATGTATCAACAAGAATAGATAAGTTAGTAGGAGGCGTAATATCTTTCTTCTCAATGATTACGGGTGCTAACAAGCAACCCAATAGAATCGTTATTGCACAGAACCTTAAGGCAATTAATATGTTACGGACTGTATTATTTAGCGGTTGTCCAATCCTCAAATATCCGTATACGGTAATGCTGACTGAAATTGCAATACAGAGAAGAATGCCCCACAATGGTAGATAGTATGAAAATCGCATGCGTCCATTAGATTTCTGTTTATATGTTAATGTCTAAAATTATACCTTGTTTCATGTCATAATGTCAATACGAAGTGAAAAGGCTTTTATATCCTATTCAGGATTGAGATTCACTCATCCAATGTAGGACGATTCAACCGTGCGTGATACGGTGGTTCCATAACAGCGCGTTGTCGTTCATCTGCCCAATCCGGTACTTGATATGCTGGAACATAAGCCATATTTCCTGCCGTGTATCGCGTGAGAATAGAACGTCGGGGATGTTCTGCCGTCCACGGTAAAGTTCCATGTGTCACTGCTTCAGTAAAGATAATAACGTCGCCAGCATTACAGACGAGTTGTCTGATATGTTCCTGATGTTTCTGATAGAGTCGCATCTCTTGCGGACACGCATAATTACTCTTATGACTCCCGGGAATGACAATCAATCCGCCTGCGCCAGGGGGTACATCTGTCAGTTGGAATGTCACAACAGTCAACCCGTTGTGCATCCTTCCATCACGAAAAATATAGTACTGATTCGGATCAAAACCGGGTCCCGATGACCCGTGAAATATAAAACCTTCCGCCCCTTTGTCCATAGAAAGCAGAAACATGTGATGATCCATACGAAATCCTTTACCCAAAATTACATTTAAGTACGGGACAAGTGTCGGGTGTACTAACATATTCCGAAATGGATTACACCACGGTTCTTCCCATCCCAGCATACCACCGAGTTCACCTCTCCCATGTTCACCCCTTAATTCTTCAGAACCACCATCAAGTGTCTGCTCCTTAGGACGAATACGCATCTGATCACTATGCCTGTCAATTGCTTCATTTGCGACTGCTACCTCTTCAGCTGTTAGGACATTCTTGATGATGAGATAGCCGTTCAAATCAAATAAATATCTCTCTTCTGCATTCATACGCTATTTCCTTTATTCAGTTTCTCTGTGAAATCATACCAATCTGTCAGACCTATACTGCGTAAGCAACGGAACCGTCTTCCCGTAAGGGTGTGTTTCCACTGTTCATAGGTTGAAACGGAGTCTTCTCAATCAGATCGTCAACAAGCGTAACCCCTAAACCTGGTGCTTGTGGAATAGGTATATATCCACCCTCGCGTTGGTATGTAACCTTGTAGACAGCGAATTTATCAGATTCATCCGCTTTTGTGTATTCCTGTGTAACGAAATTTGGAATACTTGCGTCTAAATGAAGTGATGCCGCCGTTATCACCGGACCAAGGAAGTTATGCGTGACAACTGCACTGTGATATGCCTCTGCTATCGCAGCGATCTTTTTGCAGTGCGTCAAGCCACCTGCCAAACCGACATCAGGACGAACATATTGCGGTCCACCTGCCTCCAGAATCTCACGAAACTCCCAGATACTTACATTACGTTCACCAATAGCAAGAGGAGTCGTCATACGTTTGGCTAACTCCGCCTGTGTTGTTATTGTATCAATCTGTATCGGGTCTTCAATGAAATAAAGATTGAATGGTGCTAAGGCAGATTCTAAGACGATACTGTTCATCGGTGTAAGTTTGCGATGTACTTCGACAATCAGATCAAGGTCCGGTCCACCCCCTTCTCGTGCAGCTGCGACAAGATCACGTGCTGTCTTCACAAGCCGGTCCAATGCCATATCTTGAAAATTTCCTACTAACGGATCAAACTTCAGAGCAGTGAATCCTTCCGCTACTGTTGACTTCGCAGCTTCAAACATTGTTTCGGGTGTACTGCCGCCACCAAGCAAGTGCAATCTGATTTTATCCCGACAGTTACCTCCCAGCAATTCCCATATCGGCACTTCAAAGTGTTTGCCTTTTATATCCCACAATGCAATATCGACCGCACTGATTGCTCCGCTGAGTGCAGTTCCCTTGAACGGTCCCATCCGATAGAGGTATTGCCAGTGATGTTCAATCCGTAAAGGATTCTGACCGATGAGATACTTCTTAAATGTATCAACTATTTTATCAACAGCTTCCGGATATCCCCAACACGCAGTTTGACCGATACCACTAATTCCGGTATCTGTATGTATTCTGATGACATATCCGTTAGCAATAAAGAACGACTCAATCTTATCTATTTTCATACAACGCTCCAATGCGAAAGTGATTACTTGAACTGAAATCATTGTATCACAAGCAATAGAATTTGACAATAGTAGAGGAACGAGGGGTGTGTAAAGTTTGGGTTACTTGTCTGAACCCGGATTTACAGGATTATTAGGATTTCCAGGATAAGAACGTTATGAACAATAAAGGCAAAGCACCAGCGGTGCGAAAGGTGTATAGAACGTGTGAGTAACAATAGCCCAAGCACCAGCGGTGCGAAAGGTGTATAGAAAACATTTACAAAAGAAAAAACGAAAATCGCCCAAACTATAGTTTAAAATATATGTGTTACATTTTGTTCTCTCACCTAAAAAACTGGTATCAGATCAAAAATAAGTCGTTCCTCTTTTAAACCAAATAACACTTGTTCAGATAAGGAAAGTTCATGTGAGGGAAATTTAGCATCTTGAATTTCACCATGAAAGTCTCTGTCCGTATAACTCCATACACTGCTCCACCTATTAATTATATTTGGGTGTGTAGAGCGTTGCGTTGGCAAACCAGAGTCTGGAATAGCAAACAGTCCGTTTGAAGTGCACAACGTTGTGTATTTTGACTGTGGCACAACTACTCTTACATACGATGTATACGATTTAGCATATATAACGGAACTGCCGTGTATCCACACATCACCACCATTTAAGCTAAATGTAGGTGTCCCGTGTTTTTCTTCGCTTAATTTATGAAACCTATTATCTATTTTGCCTTTTACCGGATGTTTGGTAACATATCCTGCACACCGCAACCTGTTATTCTTAAATGTGTATATACGCAATGCTTGAACATCACCTAACTTGCACTTATATATAAGCGTGTCTGGTGTTCTTAAAGCTATTATACTCTCCTGTTCTATTTCGGAAAGTTCTACTTGTGCTTGTGTGTATCCCCAACTTGTTTCATGAAAATCATAATCACGTTGATCTTGACTAAGAGCGTCAATCATAGGTGAACAACTTATTAGAAACAATAGAAATGAGCTCGTGAGCATCAAACTCACAAGTCTCCAGAGAATTTTGTCTTTCATAAATTTACCTCCTATATGGTATTTTCAGTTATCAGTTTCTTCCTTTTCCCTTTTATTTGGTCATTTGATACTATTTCCTTATTAACATCTTGCGCGTAGCAGAAAAATCGTCTGCGGTGATTGTGTAGAAATAGACTCCGCTTGAGACGGGTTCCCCCTGTGCATTCTTACCATCCCAATACGCTGCACGGTTTTTCTCTTGATAATTGCCTGCGGGTTGTTGTCCGATTGCCAACTTCCGAACCACCTTCCCATTTGCTGTATAGATTCTCAACGTAACTTCTGCGGGTTTCGCCAGTTGATAGGGTATCCATGTTTCCGGGTTGAATGGATTAGGAAAGTTTGCAAGGAGTTCTGTCTTTTCAGGTATCAAAGCTGCTAATAGTTTTTGAAGGTTCGCTATTCCTTGTCTAAAAACAAGTGAACCATCATCTTGAATTCGTGCTTTTTTTATCCATGCTTGCACCAATTCAGGTGTTAATTCTTCACTGTCTACTGCAAGTGAATTAGGTGCAGCACCTTCTGTTACTTCACCGAGATGTTGTGCGACAGTGAGAAGGTCTAATATGTTAATGATACTGTCCTGATTTATATCTGCAAGGGGGTAGTCGGATGCATCCTTTCCAAAAACACGGGAAACAAGGACCATATCCTGGATGCTCACTTTTCCATCCCTATTAACATCTCCGATGAGAAATTCCTTTATTGTGAAGATAAACTTATGGGGGCCGGCAGGGATTGGCTCTGATGAGGTAGTTAAGAGTTGGAAGTTCTGTAAGGCTACTTGCGTGTCACCGTCAGTTTTTGCTTTGAGAGTCAGAGAGAGTATCACCCCTGTGCCGTTGGCACCGTTTGAACCCAAAATAGAAGAACTGAATCCTTTTATTTTCCCAGCCGTGTTATCAATCGATCCTTTCTGAAAGAAGGTGCCTCCATTCTGTTTCATGAAATCCCTCTCGTTGACTTCAAGCACTTCAAGTGCGGTTGGATCAAAAGAAATATCAAATTGCCATTCCGCGAGATTCAAGACATTCCTTGCGCTGAGGTCAAGGGTGAAAGTATCTCCAACTTGGATTGGAGAATGAGAGAGGCTCCACGCCACACCTGGTATGTATGAGGTGAATTCTGTGCTGTCGGGAAACGAAAAATAACGATTAAGCAAACGCTCGCCACTCACGCCGAATAACAGGATGTTTTTTCCTTTTTTCAACGTAACGGGTACGACTTGGCTTTGGTTCCATTCACTATATAAAAGATCTCCATTTAGCCAGACCTTTATAAAGTATGCGCTAGGAATGTATAACGTTGTTTCCTGATTCCGTGGTGAATCCAGAAATTTACACCCATAAACAATAGTTTGTGTGCTTAGTGTTTCTTCACCTAAATTTTCCAGTTGATCACCGAGGTCGCTTCCGAAGACCTGTTGTAGTTCCCATACATTTGCCCCAACTGAGGCACCTTCTGTTGCCCCTGTAGCTGCGATGTCTACTTCTGTTACGGCACCATCACTTGCATTTGCCAACGGTTTCCATCCTTGTCCCCATGCATCGTGATTTCCTAACACTACCACCTGCAACCATGGTCCTGGTATGGATTTAGTGGGAGCATTATATCCGGGGTTGGAGGACCAATAGAGAATGTTACTCTTTATTCTATCACCAGGATCACCATGAGGCACGAAAAAGTCCTTCAGCGGTGATATGTCTGATATGTTGTTATTGAAGAGAATCAGTTTTTTCAGCTCAGTGAGTTCAGCGAGTGGTGAAACATCCGATATGTTGTTTTGTGCAAGCGAGAGATACGATAACTCCGTGAGTCCAGCAAGTGGCGATAGATCAGATATGTTGTTATCGTCAAGATAAAGTGTTTCTAACGTAGTGAGTTCAGCGAGTGGTGAAATATCCGATATGTTGTTGTTGTTGAGGTTCAGTTCCTTTAACCATGTCATCCCTATAATTACTGTAATATCCGATATATTGCAACTGCTGAGATTCAGTATTTCCAATTCCAATCTTTCAAATTTAGGTAGCACTTCAAGTGGTGATAAATCGGATATGTTGTTACCACTGAGATCCAGCGACTTTAACGCAATGAGTCCTGTGAGTGGTGAAATATCCGAGATGTTGTTATATGAACTATAGGTCTCCCCAGTATATATGCTGTAATCCCCCAGAGACAGAGACACCAAATTAGTGAGTCCAGCGAGGGGTGATAGATCGGATATGTTGTTATTGTTGAGATTCAGAAATTTTAACGCAGTGAGTCCAGCGAGGGGTGATAAATCTGATATGTTGCTATCCCAAAGAGATAACGTTTCTAACTTCGTAAGTCCTGTGAGTGGTGAAATATCAGAGATTCCGTTCCCTGATCTACCAAACGATCTGTACCGTTCTGATTTGCTGGTGGATGAAAAGCGCAGAGTTACTTGTCCAGAGATATCAAGGTGCGCTAACTTCGTAAGTCCGGCAAGGGGTGAAATGTCAGAAATGTTGTTGTTGCCAGTGATAGACAGACGCTCTAACTTCGTAAGTCCAGCGAGGGGTGATAAATCTGATATGTTGTTGTCGCCAGTGATCTCCAAATACTCTAACTTCGTGAGTCCCTCAAGGGTGGACAAATCTGATATGTTGCTGACTTCAATAGTCAGCCTTTCTAAATTTGCAAATTCAGTGAGGAGTGAAATGTCAGACAACAAATGATGGTCTATATATAGTGATGTTAGTCCCGTTGCGAATTGGAGACCTTCCAGATCTTCTATGTACCAATATATACTAATTCTTTTCAATCTTGCCATCTCTTCCATTGTAATCTGGTAATCAGGATCTGGTATAGAATCAATGATACGTTCACCACGAAGTCTAAATAAGATAGATTTACGCAGTTCAGGGTCGGGGATGTTAACAAATGTCCCAGAAGTGTGTTCGGGGGTGGGTTCAACGGGTGTTACAATGGTTTCGGGTTGGGAATTCAATGCATGAACGATGTCTATCCATTGTTCTGTCCATGTATCTCGTTTGATGGCACCGTTCTCCAGTACCAGCAAACCTAAGTTTTGTAGATCGACATTTGTTTGAATTTTTTCAAGGAGACTCTCAGTTTGTAGTCCAAGGGCTGCTGCTGCATGTGCAGCATCAAGCGGTCCCTGGAACACTTCATGGAAACGTTGTATCGGCTCAATACCACCGAAGACTCCACCTGTAGCTTCAAGTGCTTCTCTGTAACGTAGCGTATCTTGAGTGATAAGTGTATCCATGTCCATTTTTTTGACATAGAGTGCTAATACTTGTTCTTTGCTAAAGGGGGGATTATCTGCTTGTTCAACGACAGCACGTACTTCGTCTTCAAACGTCTGCATTCCCTTTGTATGGCAACCGATACATGAAAGTCCATTCCGCACTGCGGGGTCACTTGCAGCAGGATTAGAGACAATGTCTGTAGGTGCTACATCAAGACGCATGCCGTCACCATTTACAAGATAATATGCCTGCAAACCATTCGGTAGGTTGAAGATAATTTCGCTGCCATCGTGTTTGAAAGAGAGTGGATGCGTGAAGATGTTCTGTGTGCCCACACTTCCAGCAAAGTCGTAACTTTTCCAGTATGCTCCGTGTTCAAAAGTGTGCCGTTCTACAACTCTGTTGTGATTTGAGACGCGAGACTCGTTGAAACCTGCACGCCAGACCCGTTCGCCGGGGGCGTTCTGAATATTTTCTTTAACGGATACCTCAAGCATTGTTTCAAGTATGCGTTCTGTAAGTGGCAGCTGCAAAATATCATAATAGAGGGGTGGTAACGATGCAGTTGCCAGGAACCAATCCACATGCACAAACGGCACTTCACAGTCCATCTCTTGCTGTAGAATTGTGAGTTTTTCATGGAGATGTGCTTGTGTCGGTGCATCAAACGTCATTTTGTAGGGATACGCTTGTTCAATCTGTGTCCATGCGTCGTTTCTAATATCCCATTCATAATCGCGGAGGTCTACGTAGAAAATGGTATCTGCAGCATCAATCGGCTGCGGTCTAACAATCTTACGTCCCCATGAGAGGCTATTGATCATTTTTGAAAGTGCGCGCCGATATGCGTTGAGTGCTTCCGTTGTCTCGCCTGCGTTATAGAGATGTGTTAGGGTAAAATAGCGTGCAAACGATCTATCGCTTGGCGAAAGCGTGTGAACGTGCTTTTCAATTGTTTCAAGCATCGTTCTGTTTGTGATGAAATCAGGTTTTGGTCTGAAAATAGCGTCCCAGTCGGGTGCGCCTTCGGCGAACAATTGACGTATCGTCTCAATTGCTTCAGGGTTCAGCGGGGGTTGTCCGAGTGGCATCTGCGGACCCTTTTCTGTGTCTCCAAGTAACCGTTTATAGAGTTCTGATGTCTCAGGTTCATTGGGAACGACGGTGCCGCCTTGTATCAGCTCTGTGTGTTCAATGAGAAGTGATTCTCTATAAGAGCCGTTTTCACCGTGACATATTAGACAGGCCTGTTCAAATATCGCATAGACTTCCTGTGCTAAGTTTTGTTGTGCATTGATGTTTGCTATAGCAATGAAAATCAATAGAATACTGAGTATTTTTACTTTTAGGAACCGCGTCATATATGCCACCCTTCTTTATGATCTTGTCATGAAATTTTTATCAATTTTGATTTATAGTTTGTATCACCTGAAAAAGTGCAGGAGGATGAATTAAACCCCAAATTCCGATAGTGTATATGCTGTGTATTCAGAGTCAACGCTGCGAGTTGGTCAGGTGAGTATTCTCCTAAAGGCTTGAAGAATTTATCATAGTGTGTCCTGTTAAGTATTATACACAAAGTTAAGAAAAATATCAAGGAAATACTGCACAGAGGTGTGTAAAGTTTTTGGCATGAAATTGTGCTTCTTTCTAAGACATTTTTCTATCATTACCCTTTCCGCTCAACAAACAGCGTCATACGGTCCGTAGCACATTCATCTTGATTGTGCTTCTTTGGACAGCAACCATCTTTCAATGCGCCTCTCTGCACAACACTGATAAGACCCAATGCTGAGCAGGGACATTATCGCGTGGGTTGACGTGCTGCGTTGCACAATCAAGATGAATGTGCTACGGTTTGATAACGCCAAATTATGAGCAAATAC
>VXOP01000447.1 GCA_009839975.1 Candidatus Poribacteria bacterium | reverse complement strand
ATCTACGTTTATTTTATTATCTTTATCGGCGGAAACTTTTAGGTCTCTTACCATCAACCACTTTGTTTTCGATTCTATTAAACGATTTAACTTAACAAGCTTATCTAATTCAGTTTTAAACTTCACTTTAATCGTATAACTATCTGGTGAATAAGTAGTAGGAGCCAATTTCAGCTTCTGGGTAAGATCGGTAATCTGAAATTGAATCTGCTCAAGATATACAAGTAGATCCGATGTCAGTTGATCCGTATTCAGTTCCACCACATCATTATCTATTAGATTCGTTAATTTCATTAAAATATCACTATTCGGACGAAAGGTATACGTAACCGCAGGTTTCCTTGCACCTATACCGAAGAAACCTGGCGTAGCCACAGTTTCTGTCTTGAAATATTCACTTTCAAAAAGACCTGTGTCTGCACCGACCAGATGTTGTTCTACCTTCGTCAACAGTAGTTCTATGAGTTTAATTCTTATAGAACTTGGTATGGATTCTGGGAGAGAAGCAAACTCCCATTTTGAGGCATCATTCTCCTGTGTATCAGACCCTACCTGTTCCTTCTCTGCAGCATCCAGGGCATCAGTAGCCTCAGACTCCGCGTTCTCTTCCTGCTCAACATTTTCCTGAACGTCCTGTTCTGCATCATCAGTATCCTCTGATTCTTCTGCTTCTTCAACGTCATCTTCACCTAACCATGCATTCATCAACGTATCCATCATATCCTCTTCGGTGTATGTTTCATCTGCTATTTCAGCTTCCATTTCAGATGTTAGTAGATCACGTTCTGTCTCTAATTTATTCTGGTAAAGAAGGACAATCAGGTTGCGTCTGGCTTGCGTTGTGAGTGGTTCAGATTTTTTACCAGGCACAGGTTCTATATTTAATTGATAGTTACGTGGGATACCCGCCTCTCTAATAATCCCATTGATTTTTTTTCGAACAACTGTATTCGGAAAATCATCCGTAAAAATATTAGTGCCTTCACTATTATCTGCAAGACCGACTTTTTGATATAGTTCTGACTGAATAGGTTTAAGTAATTCAGATGCCATTACCAAGTCTTTAGTAGATTGTAGGTTCGTCTGCTTAGACTCAAATTCAGGATTGGAAACTAATTTATACATGTCTGGTCCCCATTGCGTCGCTAAAGCGATAATAAGGACGACACCTAAGACACCGAGTAGTAATTTTGTCGTATTGGTAAGTTGAAGATTCAAGTTCATTTCTGTTGTATCCTTCTATATGCATTATCGTTGGAGCCAGGTTTCGTAGGGGCGGGGTTTCCCCGCCCGTGTATTATTGGGTTTCCCTGTCCGTGTATTATTGGGTTTCCCGCCCGCGTATTGCTTAGTTCTGCATTATTTATCTTGCATATCCATCTCTTGCTCTTCATCCTCATTTGAGAAATCTGTATTCTGATCTGGTGGAGACATATCAATATTCTCCTCAACCTGTTCAATCAACTCTAACTCAGGTTTTGGGTAACGCATCTGTGCAATTTTCTGAGCGGCATCTGTTGCCAATTTACAATTGATCTTCACCGCAAATGTGGGTCTACGTTCATCTCCGGTTGTCGTTACCTCACCCGCATCTATACCACTGAAGATTTCTGAGTTTCTCATGACACCGATCATTGAATCAATGGAATCATGAGCATTCGCTTGTAGACTAAATGTAATACGCGTCTTGCTAAAATCGTCAAGGTTATTTGCTTCAAAAGTCTTCCAAGCAACTTTCGTGCGATCATTAAAGAGTTTACTTAGGACATGCAAGACATCAATAGGTGTAACACTATGTCTCAGTTTATTAGCCAATACCAATTCAAGAGAAAGCTGCTTCTTTGCATCCGCTTCCAATCCTCGGTATGTAGCGATCGTGTTGTCTAAATTCGCCTCTTTGGATTTTTGTGCTCTACTCCAAGTAACACCACATACAGCAATAACGACTATAATAACCAGTGCAAAACCCGCTGCAATCAATTGCTGATGTTTACGAGAGGACTCTTCTCGTTTGACCCCTATTTCTGTTGGTAAAAGAGATACCGGTTTTTCTGCCTCCAATACATGCATACCGATCCCTAACGGAACAGCGAAAGTGTCCCCGTAACTATCAGGATTATTTGAAAGACTACTCGTATCTAAAACCCCGGCATTGAGTGGGTTCCAAAGACGTGTTGGTATCTGAAAATGCTCTTGACACGTTTCAGGTAATTCAGGCACTCTTGCACCGCCACCACATAACAGTATTTCCGATATCGCTTCAGGTTCAGCCATAGGGGTCTCGCGTTCTGCTGCAGCGATTGATCGTTCCAATTCAGCAATAAAACGTCGTGTCCAAGTGCGTGTAGGTGCTTGATTAGCGGGAATCTGTTGCTTTTCCTCCTCTGCTGACTCAGCATCAATATCCATTTCTGTCATCAGGGTCCGGGTTAAATGGTTACCACTTACAGTAAAACCTCTTGAAAACTGAAGCGACTCGCCTTGCATAACACAGAAATCTGAAAGTCCTGCTCCAACATCTACGATAATAGTTCGCGCAGTGGAATTTGAGAGACTCTGGCGAGCAATTGTGGCGATCGCTAACATTGAAGGCACAACCGCAGAAGGTGTAATCCCCATCTCCTTTAAAGCATCCATATATCGCGATACCGTATCACGGCGTGTTGAAAGCAACTCCACAGATAGTGAATCTGGCGCGCGTCTTATATCATGGTACGTAAAAACGGAATTCTCCTTCTGGAAGGGTAATTCTGTTTCTGCCGCCATATCAATCATCGTTGGGAGTTGTGCATCTGTTGTAGTTGGTGGTAAATTCGCTAAAGTCTTAGTTACGACATATAAACGAGGAATTGAAATTGCAACATCTATTTTGTGTTTGTTAAAAAAGTTCCTTTTAATGTTAAGCTGATTCCACAGACTACGGATCGTTTCTGATACATGTGCTGAATCATCAGGATCAGTGAACGTTTCTATTCCCGAATTCAGGATATGTAACCCATCGGGTGTTTTTTCTATGTGGACTATTTTTGCTGTAGCAGTGCCGATATCAATTGCTACGACTTGTGTGTTTGCCATCTTTAACCTCATGCTATTGGACTGTCCAACCTATGATGTAAGAGTAGACATTCTACTATGGTGTTATACTTACCGCTCAATCTTGTCGCCAGTAAGGGACATCCAGTTGATTTTCTTCTCTGATAACTATGCCAACGCACCTTGCAAGCGTTTTACCTGTCGCATCAACTCCCATAGATTCAATTCGGTATCCACGTGTGCGATATGTCACATAATCTACAACTTGTCTGAAAGTTTGATTGTCAATCTCGTCAAGTTGCAGGAGTTGTGAAATGTTACTGAATGGATTTCCGGTAACATTATCCTCTGAGTTGTTATTCTGTGTACCATTGTCAGAAGTGTTTTCCTCTTCACGGCGAGTTTTAATTGCTTGTGCTTTTGCTTGATCCATACCCGGCAGCAACTGTAATATTTCAACGGGTGCAGTATTAATATTGACCAATCCATCAACAGTCTGTCCATCTTTTGTGGTAATCCTATCAACGATACCTGCAAACTCTTGCATCGTCAAAACTCTCACATCTCTGATAGCATCTATTGATTGAAAATCACCTTGTGCATCACGGTGTGCGACAATTCGTTGTGCGATTCCTTGATCTATGCCAGGTAATTCTTCCAATTCATCCTCATCAGCGTTGTTTATATTAACTTGGTTGTTATTGCCACCGCCTTGATTTTCTGGACCAAAACCGTTATCATCTTCATTACCCGTATCTATTTCTTGAATTGTGATGCGACCACTAATATTATTGAAAACTTGATTTGAGACTGCTGGTACATCTAAGAGTGCAGCTAAACCACTAAACTCCCGTGCTTGTATGATCGCTTGTGCTTCCCCTTGTGAGAAAACATTCTGATTGTTGTTGCTTCTTATGCCTGATAGTTGTTGTGCATTAGCAGAATTGATATTTACCCTTGCTTGTCCATTTGTATCCGTATTCGCGTCAAGAGAGTGAACGGTAGTCAAGGTTACAATTCCGCCAGAACTCGGTTGAATCTGTGCTAACTGCGGCAATTGTGCTAATTCAGTCTGCGTCCCCTGTTCTTCTGACCCACTTGTGGGAGCAGTCTGCACCTGTATTCCATACAAAATCTGTTCAGTCATGCCTTCAATTCGTGCAACATCCCGGACTGTGCGAAAGGGACGCCCTTCAATAATCCGAGCTGCAAGGTCTGTAGATAAATCTGTTTCTGCCTGTGCCCCAGATAACAGGAGTAGGTTACGAATTGTTGCTACAGGAGCAGTATTTAAATTCACTCTGGCGGATTCATCGGTGATAGCAGCTCGAAACGTAAGGAATCTACCTACTTGTATGCCATCGTCTATGGCCTCTTCAATAGGTGCTGCCCACGTTTCACCGAGTGAGTCGAAACTGGTTTCGTCATTACGTAGTTTTGCCAACCCCAATTCAAATCCTGCTTTAGCAGCATAATGATACTTCACTCTTTCGGAAAAGTTATTTTGTGCTTTATTCTCAAGATTAAATGAATATAGCAGCTGCATCGCTACGACTGAAAGGATCGTCAATATCCATAGCGTTGAAACAAGGGACAAGCCATCTGAATCAGAGATAAAGTCAGTTTTTTGAGTAAATCTTTTCATCATTTAAACACGCTGCAGACCTATTGTGTAGTTCCGCTGGCACCAGCAGGTATATACACCATCGTGGACTGCGTTAATGCACCTTGTCCTATAACACCAGGATTCTGTGCTGCAGATTGAACTGTTGCTCTGTTCTGGTTGTTCTCATTAATAACACTTACAAGCACCTGCACACCAACAGGGATAACATCTGTCTGCTCCCATGATTCAAACAGCGTTCCCGATTCTGCATCTACATAATTAAGGTCAAAGTTTATGATGCCGTCTATCAACCCTTCTACGGCAAATTCAATCGGCATCCCATTTTCATCTACTGTAGGCTTTACACCAGCATCCATGATCGTTGCAATTACGAACTCTGGGTTTAATGCTGTGGAAACGATACGATATAGGGTAAGTCTCTCTTCCTGCTGTTGTACGTTACTACTATTTGACACTTGTGATTCGTTAATCGGTGGCGGAACTGATCCGCTTGCAATTTCTGCATACGGAATCTTGGGTCCAATATAATATACGACACGCCGCACATCACTCAAAGGAGGCATAGGTACAGGACGCGGACCTTCAATCTGCACAGCAAATACATCTGGATCTGTCTTAACTAATGTGACAAAACTGACAATGTCTCTATTCCCGGAAGGTGTAGGGACATCTTGAGAGAAGATCGTTAGCAATTCGTCAGATGTATCCGTCTGAATTTGACTCACATCGGTAACAAAATGATCTAAAGCAACACGACAACGTTGTCCCTGGATCAGTTTCGCCTGCGTGCGATTGTAAGCACTCATCGCTGTGTTGAAGACTGCGTAGGTGGCCCCCCCCATGATTATAATGATGGTAACAGAAGTCAACAATTCTACCAGGGTAAGTCCGCTTTGACTTTTAGGGTTTACATATCGCATATTTCAATTCCCAATGAGAGAAGTCTGATGCATCAGATTCGATACCTTAGTTTTGTGTTTGCTGTAATGATCTGTTTGCAATAAAGGAGTATGTACTGATAGATCTCGGTTGACCAAAATGGTCCCACATAATTGTTAATTGAATTCGGCGAAGTCCATCAAATTCTTCAGATTGAACATCTTGAACGGCAGACTGCCACTGAAAAATCGATCCTTCACCAAATTCTCCACCGCTTTCACCGGTTTCTGGAAACCCGTTCATTTCAATTTCTGCCATTTTGAACTTCATCAGATAGAGAGCGGTCATTCTGTTATCAGTCAGACGCTGGTTCCGTGAGACATCGTTAAATACTTTAAGCAGTGCTGGAAACACTGCAGCCATAATCGTAATCGTTACAAGGATTTCTGCAAATGTGAAACCGTCTCTGCTGGGTGAAATTCTAAGAAACTGCATAGTATTTAATTCCTTATTCCCGCTGCTTGTAACTGTTCCGCTGACATATCTTGTATACTCGCACGACCCGTAACGCCTTCGACTGTAATTGCTACCACCTGTTCTCTCAGGTTTTGAAGGTAGATTACAGTGTCTTGTGATGTAGAAGTCGGCGTAAAATATACGAAACCAGCACCTGTCGTTACTTCCTGGGTTGTCCCACCGAAGGTCGTAGTCATTGAAGGTATAGATATCCCTTCAGTGAGTGATTGCGGGACACCCATGACACCACCTGTCCGGGAAATGGGGACCTGTTGATTATTTGTAGTAGGTGTGTTTGCCGTTCTTCCCGCAGAAGCCATCGGATTTTGCGTATTGAAGGTTTCACTTGATGCTAACCAATATCTGTTTCCAGTTAGATCAAATACGACAAGGTGTGTATGCCGTTCTGTAATCGCCATGTCCCGAGCAAATGAGAAAGTATCAACGACTTTCTGTGCAGCGGTCCGGAGTCTCCTTGATGCTGCAAATCCGCGCAAGGCAGGCATAGAAATAGTCGTCAAGATGGAAATTATGATTAAAACCAGCATGATCTCCATCATGCTAAAACCGGACGCCCCCCTAATTCCTTCCCGTTTACATATCTGTGTGATACGACACCAGATCCCTGCTCGGGTTCTTATCACGGATGAATCTGTGTATTGGGTTCTAATCTGTCGCTCCTTCTGCGATAAAGTTCGTAATGTCCGCATCAAAGTCAACACCTCCCAGTTTACCATCTCTACCGTAGGAGATCAGGTCAAAATCGTATCCATAATTGTTGCTTGGTGTCACATAGATGTAGGGATTTCCCCACGGATCATTTGTAATCTCTTGTGTTAAATAAGGGCCACTCCAGTTCGGTGGTTCAGGATTCGGTACACGCCACAATGCATTTAAACCTTGTTCCGTTGTAGGATACTGACCAACTTCAGTGGCATAGAGTTGTAGTGCTGTGGATAGATTACTTATTTCTATTTTTGCTTTTGACACGTTTGCCTTCTGAGGTGCATTGATAATTCTTGGCGCGATAAATGCCGCCAAAATACCCAAAATAACGATAACAATCGTCAATTCAATCAGTGTTAATCCTGATTCGTCTTTTTTAAACTGCTTAAACACTTTGATTAACTCCTTTTAGTAACTTTTTATACCAAATTAACAAGATATTTCTTACCTTATTGAAGATCTGTGCGATAAGGATATCGCACCTACCGCTATGAATCGCGTTAAACTGGCAATTTTAATGTCTGGTCTTTTTACCAAATAGACACTTCTCATTTCTATAATTAGACAAGCAACTAATCTAATAGTTTAAAGAACTTCGTATATACTGCCCTCATACATACAGGGAAATGTCCTAACTACCTATAACATTTTGTGCTTCAAATATCGGTAGAATCATTGCTACAGCAATAAACCCAATGAGTAAACCCATGATCAGAATAACTAATGGACTTATAGAACTGGTTAACCTTTCAAGGCTCTTCTTGATCTCCATATCATAATACTCGGATAGTTTTGACAACATGGTGACAGGTTCTCCAGATTCCTCACCGACTGCAATCATGTGTGTTACAAGTGAAGGAAAATCTTTACTCTCCCCTAATTCCCGTGAAAGTGTAGACCCTTGTTCAACCTCTCTTTCAGCATTGGCTACGATATTACTGTAGACTCTGTTCCCAATAGTATCTTTTACCACTTGTAAGGCTGGTAACATACGCACACCGTTCTCTAAGAGTGTTGCCATGGTCCGTGTGAAACGCACAATAGCAAATGTACTAAAGACAGGACCAACGAGCGGCAATCTGAGTTTGATACGATCTAACATTATCTTCCCAGTCTCTGTACGAAGATACTGTCTCAGTGCTGTTCCTATAACAGCAGCTCCGAGCAATCCAACCCACCAATACGCAGCAAAAGCATCTGAAATACTAATTAGAATCTGTGTGGGGAGGGGAAGTGTTTCTCCAAATTCAAGAAACATCTCCGTGAACTTCGGGATAACAAGGATCATGAGAACGATGATAGCTGTAATCATCAGACCAAAAAGTATGACAGGATAAAAGAGAGCTGAAACAACTTGATTTTTGAGGACACGTTGGCGTTCAGCAAACTCTGCCAGTCGTTCCAAAACTTCTCCGAGCACACCACCCGCTTCACCAGCCTTTACCATATTGACATAAAGCTCAGAAAATACTTTAGGGTGTTGTGCCAATGCATCATTAAAGGTCGCACCGTGTTCAACGTCATGTTTAACCTGTGCCACGATCTTATGCAACTCCGGATTGCTTATCTGTTCTAATGTAACTTCCAAAGAACGCGGGAGAGCAACGTGTGCATTCACTAAGGCTGCTAATTGATAGGTAAAGAACTCAACTTCAGCGGATTTAATACGGCGCGTTCCCACACTGAAAATACGTTTCGCTTTCGTTTCAAGTGCTTCACCCTCTTCTACAACGTTTGTTGCCCAATATCCCATCTGCTGCAAATTTGCAATAAGTTCAGCCTGGGAGTCTGCTTCTGATGTGCTATTGATTGTCTGACCAGATTGGGTTACGGCTTCATACTGATATCTTGGCATGTCTTTTCTCTTATTGTAAGTCTACTCTGTTTATGGTGAATTGGTGTCTTCAACTACTGTGCACTGATACTACTATCCGTCCCAAACTCAGGACCTGTTTGCAGATGGACAGTGTTCTCATCTTCATAGTTATAAGCATCTTCCTGGGTCAACTTTAGGACTTCAGAAACGGTTGTATGTCCAGCAACTACCTTCTGCCATCCATCTTCACGTAGACTCTTCATACCTAACTTGACAGCAAGTTGTCTGAGTTCACTGGTTGAGGCTTGCTTGAGTGCTAAAGCTCGTATCTCCTCGGTCATAAATAAGACTTCAAATATACCAATTCTACCTCTATAACCGCGTCCACGACACTCGTTACATCCGTCATCGTTTGCGCGGGGGATCCTAAGATCAGTAGGGATGTTGACACCGTTAGATCCAAATAGGACACTGATTTCCTCTGCCGATGGTGTATACCATGTGCAACATGCTTTACAGACTCGCCGCGCTAAACGTTGTGCAATGATACCTTCAACTGTTGAAGTAACTAAGTACGGTTCAACACCCATATCAATAAGGCGGGTTATAGCACCAGGAGCATCGTTCGTGTGCAACGTACTGAATACAAGGTGTCCTGTAAGGGATGTGTGTATCGCCATTTCTGCTGTTTCTTCATCACGAATCTCACCGACTAATACCTTGTCAGGGTCCTGTCTTAAAATATGTCGTAAACCGTTGGCAAATGTAAAACCGATCTCAGGGTTGACTTGGATTTGGTTGATACCTTCCAGTTCATATTCCACAGGGTCCTCAAGCGTAATGATCTTGACTTCAGGTGTATTGATCTCTTTCAAACATGCATATAGAGATGTCGTTTTTCCGCTTCCAGTGGGACCTGTTGCAAGGATGATCCCGTGAGGTCTATGTATCATCCGTTGAAATAGGTCATAGTTTTCATCGGTAAGTCCAAGCTGCGTCAAGCCGAATTCAATAGACTGTCTGTCAAGAATACGTAGGACTACACTCTCACTATGCTGTGTAGCAACAGTAGGTACGGTAGATACACGCAGGTCAATTTGACGTCCTCCTAAACTCCCAATCTCCGTGTTGATTTTACCATCCTGTGGCAAACGTCGTTCTGCAACATCCATATCTGCCATAATCTTAATACGTGATGTAATGGCAGACTGCAGATATGCGGGGGGTTGCTCTTGGTCTTCCAAAACACCATCAACGCGGAAACGAATCTTCAATTCTTCTGGATAAGGTTCAATGTGTATATCACTTGCTCCTGCACGAACAGCATCAATAATCATCTGGGATACTGCATCAACGACTGTTGGGTCTTCGGTTAAATCCCTCTCATCAATTCCGAAGTCTTCAATGCTTGCACGTTCAATCGTAGAGGCTGCACCAACAGGACCTTTAATACCTGCACTCAGAAGTGATGCTGCATCTCTACCGTAAGACCTTACAATCGCTTCTGAGATATCATCTTCGTCTGCAATTCGAAGATCGATTTCGCACTCCGTCACATAACCTATCTCGTCAATCAGCATAATGTCGTTAATATCTGCAATTGCTACAGTCAAGACATTACCATCCAATCGAACTGGAACGACTTTATTTCTATATGCAAAACTCGGAGGCACCTTATTGAGGGCGTCCTCCTCTGGATTCAGATCCTCAAGATGCATGATAGAGGTGCCAGATTCGCGCCCCTTTTTAGCAAGTTCCAATACCTTAGGAGAGACATACTCACTAAGAATTTCTTCCTCAGATTCACCTGCCTGTTCAATTTCTTCCAAAATTTGTTTATAACTTTCCGAATCGGAATCAGCAGATTGATCTGATTGGATCGGTTTTTTAACCCACCCCTCAAGGATTTTTTCATGGATTTCTTGGTAAATTTCATCAGAAATTAGGTTAGCATCTCTCAATACATCAACCAACGATTTTTTCGGTGCGGTGCCATACATACTATTTTATTCCCTTGTATACTTGTATAAAGTTTAGATTACTTTTGTACGTAATAAAACCAATCTATAAAATCTCAGAGTCGCATTTGCTATATCATTCATAACAGGCACGGTAGGTACGATTTCCTAATCGCACTGAACATTTTGCTGTTACTGACACCTTTTGACGATAAAAACATCAAAATAGTTTATTCAAACCCCTACTTGTGACTTAAGACAATACTAATAGATAATAGTTCGTTTCTAAACAAAAAAGTCTTTTTAAAGCCGTTTTTTTACAATAATTCGCACATATTGCGTTTAATCTTCATTTTTTTACAAATTTATGCTTTTTTTTAAACTATTTGCTTGACAAAACGTTATAGTATAATGT
>VXOP01000409.1 GCA_009839975.1 Candidatus Poribacteria bacterium | reverse complement strand
GAAGACTTTGACAGATGGAAAGAAGATTTTCTGAAAGAGATTGATACCGAACGTAGAAGTGAACTCATAATAGAAGATAAAAACTATAGAATTATCGGTTTGCCGTTTTATCAGGAGAGAAACCAAAATCAGTTTCGTGAAGCTTTGGATGGCGCATTAATGGAACAAACCACACAGTAATTGCATAATCTATCTTTTTTGCAAACTCTCGTTTCTTTATTAAACTCATTTGTCATTTTCTTGATTAAAGCTAGTGCTTAGTCAACAGACTATTGTTCGTCGAGATTCGGAGATCGCTCCTACAGCAGAAAATGTCTGATTTAACCCATATTCTACTATAGTAAGTCAGGTAATTCGGTTAGGCTATTGATGGTTTCATGCCATTTACCGGGGCGTACGTTACCCCTATCAATTAGTATCGGACGGATACCGACTGCTTCTGCACCAATAATGTCTGCTTGGTAAGTATCACCGACGTGGACGGTTTCTTCTGCAGAAACCCCTAATTTCTTGAGTGTATACTCAAAAATATGTGCATCAGGTTTGGCAGAACGGACACGCACATCATGTGATGCTGTAATGGTATCAAAGAAATGCGCTATGCCAAGACGTTCTAACAGCGGAAACAGAGGTGTGTCCCAGTTTGAGACTATCGCCAATTTATATCCGTCACGTTTTAGTTGATACAGTGTTGGTATTGTGTCAGGATAAAGTATGGCATTATTTGCTGCAAAGAGCGAATGTTCAGATTGCAGCAGTTCCCAAGTTATCTGCTCAACATGCTCTTCAACACCGAGTTGTCTGATAAACTCTCCATAACTCTCTACGATTTTTTGCATTGTACCAAGAATTGCATGTTCCTTAGGATCTGATCCTGATGCATCTGCATATAAATTCGGTTCAGCTTCTGCAAATCGTTCCCAATCAACATCAAATTCATATCGATCAGCGATTTTTTGGATTATATCTTTCAGGGGTTGATCCCATACGCCTAAGGTATAATAGAAATCAAAGAATACAGCTTTTATCATACTCATCCCTCATTAGATATACAGGGTTGGTCTAGTATCCCTGCCTCTGCAAACCCCTTTTTTCTTAGTTTACAACTATCGCATCTGCCACATGCCCTTCCATCTGTATCTGGATCGTAACAACTGAGCGTGTGTGTATAATCAACACCGAGTGCTGTACCAGTCTTGATTATATCTGCTTTGGATTTGTCAATCAAAGGTGTTCGGATCTTGAGTTCTGTTTTGCTTTCAACGCCAGTTTGTGTGGCGAGATTTGCCATTGTTTGGTAAGCCTGGATATATTCAGGACGACAATCAGGATAACCGCTGTAGTCAATAGCATTAACCCCAATGAAAATCGTGTCCGATGAGATCACCTCTGCTAAGGCAACAGCATAAGACAGGAAGATAGTGTTTCTGGCAGGTACATAGGTTATAGGAATTCCATCACTTATTTCAATATCTGAACGATTCTTTGGCACTTCAATGTCGGTTGTTAATGCTGACGCACCGAAGATTCGTAGGTCAATGTCAATGATTATGTGTTGTTTCGCACCCAATTCTTGCGCGTTATGTTTCGCGTGATCCAACTCAACTTTATTCCGTTGACCATACCGAAAACTCATGGCATAAACTTCAAAACCTTCCGAGAGTGCAATGGCTAAGGTTGTCGTTGAGTCTAATCCTCCACTGAGTAATACGACAGCTCTTTTTTTACGATGGCTGCTTTTATCTATATGAGGCTGCAATATCTAATCCTGCCAAGGTTATACCGTTTCTATTAATTCTTCTCTCATAACCGGCTGTTTAGAAATCAAACGTGTAACGGCACAAACTGGAAGTTTATGCTACAAAAGAGTGACATTATCAATTAGAAATGGTATTCGTACTATTCTTTGTTGGGACGGCAAATTACCGTCCCGTATAGGTGATTAACTATTCCTGCTCAAATTCCAGCTTAGCAAAACGGAGGAAGATACCACCGCCTGGTCTTGCAAGGGGGCCGTTGATTGCTAAGCAGGCGATAACATGTTTTGTCCCCGGCTCCGCATTTTCAGTAACAACGACACGTTGGGGTGTATTGAATCCGGATGCGGCACCGCGTCCCGACTCACCAAAAGCCAAGTCAATATCCCCATTGACCCATACTTCACCGTAGTCGTCAATGCATGTATGAAACCACACTTTTGAACCGGCAACAGATTTCCCATCTACGGTTTCAGGTATAGTAACTGTGATCCGGTACCAGCCGAAACAGAGTCCAGTTAGGAGGACCGCCTGTATGTTTTCGCAAATATCCCACTCAGAATCATCATAGTCAGCAAGACGCGCAGGTGATTCGGGCATCTGGTCAACCAATCCACCATTGGGTTCACCTGGAACGAGTCCAGCAGCAAACCGCCATTGTGCTTCTGTTAGTTCAAGATGTTCACCATTTTCTAAATCAAGTTCAGCAATAATCATAATCGTTCCTTTCTAATGTGTGCTTGTATGCCACAGTTTGTAGGTTATAATAGTTGAACAGAGCAGGAAAAAACCTGCTACAATAAATGGTATCTTGACAGAGATAATTACAAGAATTCCGCTGACAAGGTATCCGAGTAGAAATCCGGTACTCCAAGCAAGATGTGTGATTCCAACACCGTGTCCTTTCTCATGTGCATCGGTAAATTCGTTGATAAACCTTGGAATAGTCGTTGAGAGTGCCCACGCTGCACCTGTCCCGAGTACACCGAAGAATCCTAATACGAATAATGAATCGTGATAGACGATCAAAGCAGATGCCATTAGTGTGACAAGAATATTCGTTACGAAAGCTGGTAGACGATGTCCAACGTTATCGCAGATTCTACCCGTTACAAATTGGCAGATAAATGCAAACGACAGACTAAGCGTACCGTAATAACCTGTTGCTTTTTCTCCACCAAGTTGATTGATCAGAATAGGCATCAATAAGTTGACTGTTCCCCAATAGTATGTGGGAAAGACACGTAAACCGATGAGCATCTGTATCTGGTTTCGTTTGCATAAGTTCAGATATTTTTTGATATTTAACGTCGATTTTAAAATGCTCTGCCTTTTATTCCGCGCGTTGATGGTATTCTGTTTTACTCGCGGGAGTAAGAAACAAGCTCCTATAAAGACCACACCTGTAAAGATAATTGCTGTGTTACCAAAAACTGTATAGTCATATCGGCTGATGACTTCTCCAGCAATTGCATTTCCAATAGCGTTGCCTAATGTACTGCTGATAAAGTATAATCCGGTAGCGAATCCTAAACGTTCTGAAGTCACTGAACTGATAAGATAGGATTGTCCTCCAGCAGTTTTTAGTCCAGACGCAATACCCGCATAACATAAAAAACCGCATATCAACAGAGGTATCTGTGTTGTAAAAAGTCCTCCTATAACAACTGCCCCGGTCATACCGATAAGCAGTGTGGGTTTTCGTCCGAATCTATCGCTAAGTGTACCGCCAATAAGTGCTGTTAGTCCTCCCAGTGCGATGGGTATGGAACGTAGTAATCCAGCAAAAAGCGGATCTTCACCCATTGCATTTTCTACGTAAACTGGAAAGAAATGATGCACCGGACCTGTTATCAGTCCAATAACAAACATCACACAACAGAGAGATATGAAACCGCGCGTCCACATCAGTTCACATCATAGCATGTGTTCATATTATAACCCAAATTGCTACCTATAGTTTTAGACATGCAAACACCGTCTTTAATAGAGAATAATGCATATTTCGCAAGTTTTTGTAGCGCAAACTGTTAGTTTGCGGACTAATATGCACAATCTAACAGATTGTGCTACAAGGTGGCAACTTGAGTTATTATAGTAGATTCCCTTGTCAATATCAAACTTTACCTACGGTATTAGTCTCATGAGACTATCTGTAATATTGGGTGCGGCGGTTCCGAGTCCACAAGCACTTGTTGCCTTCATGACGGATCCAATTTCAGCGATTATATCTTTAGATTTCTGGTTTAATGGTTTAGATAGTAACTCAGTGAGTCTATGCGTGCCGATTCGGCATGGGAAGCATTTTCCACAAGATTCCTCTGCGAAAAATTCCATAGCATTGTGTGCGGCATCAAGCATATCTCGCGTGTCATCAAAGACCATGATGCCGCCTGCACCGAGCATCGCGCCAACGTTCTGGAAACTGGGTTCATCAATGTTTATGTCAAGGTCGTTCTCTCCGATGAATCCTCCTGATAACCCTGCAGAAGTGATCGCTTGGATTTTTCTGCCAGGCAAGGGACCACCTGCCCAATCATATAGTAATGATTTAAGGGGTAACCCGAAGGGTACTTCGTAATTACCTGGCTTTTGGATGTCTCCTGATAGACTGATGATTTTTGTTCCTGAAAGGTCGGGGTTATAACTCAAGCTTCTGTACCAAGCTGCCCCTTTTCTGAGTATCTGTGTCGCCGCTGCGAGAGTCTCTACATTGTTTACGACTGTTGGTAGGTTTTCAAAACCGTGTGTTACAGGATATGGAGGTCGGTTTCTTGGGAATGGGTGTTCACCTTGTAAGCTGTTTAGTAACGAACCTTCTTCTCCACAGACATAAGCTCCTGCCCCGCGTCGTATATGTATATCAAAGTTGAATTGCGTTTCAAGGATATCCTTACCTAACACGTTTTCTTTTTCTGCTTCTGCAATTGCCTTTTCAAGTATTCTTAGGGTTTCAGGATACTCATAACGTAGATAGATAAATCCTCGTGTTGCACCTGTTGCGTAGGCTGCAAGTGTCATCCCTTCTATAATTGTGTGAGGGGCATAGTCAAGGATGACCCTATCCTTGAAGCATCCCGGTTCACCTTCATCGGCATTACAGACGATAGTTTTCGGTTCACCGGGAGCATTTAAAACCGATTCCCATTTCACTCCAGTTGGAAAACCTGCTCCGCCTCTACCAGCAAGTTGGCTATCCTTGAGCGTTTGAATAACATGCTGAGGTGTCAGAGATGTAATGGCTTTTCTGAGTGCTCCGTATCCTCCTGTATTCTGATAACCTTCTATTGTATTTCCGTTCTGTTCGCGTATGTCTGCAAAGATACATTCCTCTTTATCCCCAGGGTATGTCGGTGGTAATGGTGTGGGTTGAACTGATAGATTATCTGCGTTTTTACCAGTAAATACCTGATGTCCTTTTATCACGGGTACGCAATCATCACATCTACCGGCACACGGCATTTCGGTTGCTCCCTCATCTTTTAAGGCATTTAGGATTTCTATACCGCCTTGCAGCCTACAGACAGGACCAGTACAGACGCGTGGTGTGCTTTGTCCGGGTGCTTCACGTGAAAAATGGTGATAGAATGTCAATGTACCGAACAGTTCAGCAAGCGGAATACGCAGCCCAACAGAGATATCGCGTAGTACCTCTTCGGAGATAAATCCATCTCTATCATGGAATGCATGGAATACACTTAGTAAAGGTGCGGGTTCATCACGCCAATTGGCAACCAGTTCAGCATTTGTTGACATGTAAGTCTCCACCAGTCTATTTTTTGTGTGCGATTGTGAACTGTCAATTAGCGTATCAGATTTTCAACATAAGGTCAATGTTTTTGTTATGTCATCTGAAAATCAAATTGACACAAGATACAATGTCTAATAGAATATGGGACAAAACAACTAAAGGATTTCTCATAATGGAACACTATTTAGAGATTCAGAAACCGGAACTTGATTATACATATCAGTTTGAACTTGACCAACTGCCACAGATGTCAGCCTGTTTGGACGCACACGGATTTGCTATCATCAAAGGTGTTTTACCAGATGAGATGATAGGACGTTTGAAACAGGCGGTTTTTGATGGGACAGATCCAAATAGGGACTTAAAACAGGGTCAGAGCAGAACGCGACATGCATGGATAGAATCGGGTGAAGGTGCATGGCAACTGCTGGAATATGAACCTTTTATGAAGATTCATCGCTATCTGATTGGTACAGATGAATTGACGGTGCATCGTTCTGCTGCGATTATCCGGATGCCGGGTTCACATCCTGTCGCATGGCATACCGATTGGTGCGGATTCTCAACGGATACACCTAAGAATTCTGGTGATGTGTTGAACCGTGGTATGTGGCCATCTGGAAAATGGTTCTACATCACGGGTTCGCGTCCTGAACATGGGGGTTTATGCGTGATTGCGGATTCGCATGTCGAGAATTGGGATGGTCCTGAAGGGTTTGAACTAACTGCAGACAAACGATCCTTCTACAAAATCGGTGGAGAAGAAAAGGCATACACAGATTTTGATGTACCGGGTGTTGTGCCGCTCTTTACAGATCCTGGCGATATGATAGTGTTTGCACATCGCACATATCACGGTGCATTCCCGAACCAGATTGATGAAATCAGGTTGTCTTGTGCTATTGGGTTCCGCAGCCGTTCACATCATATAGATATACCGTGGGAGATTCCTGGTGTTGGCAGGAAGTTTTTAGATGACTTACCACCACACTTGCATCAATATACGCACGGATATACCAGTATTGATACGGGATGGCGAGGTTAGGGATCGTTTAGATTTGAGGTGGCTGCAGGACCCCATAAGGCAACCGTTCACCTTTCAATCCAGCAAACAGGTTCTCCATTGCCATTGTTGCCATTTTCATACGTGTCTGAATTGTTGCACTTCCGAGGTGCGGTGCAATCAATAGGTTATCCAATTCAAGTAGCGGATGGTCTGTATTGATCGGTTCGGGTTCCGTAACATCCAGTGCTGCACCAGCAATTTGTCCCTCTGTGAGTGCTGTGTACAAAGCATCGTGGTCAACAACAGGCCCTCTGGCAATATTGACGAGGATTGATGTGGGTTTCATCAGTTCAAATTCTGCTTTGCCGATCATGTGTGTTGTCTCCTCTGTCAAAGGCACATGGAGTGTGACAAAGTCTGAGACCTTTAGCAGCTGCTCAAGTTCCGCATATTCAATACCGAGTTCTTCTTCCCAATCTGGTCTACGTTCTCGTTTGTTATACAATACCTTCATGTCAAATCCTAAAGCCCGTTTCGCAACAGCATATCCGATCCGTCCCATCCCTATAATACCGATTGTTGCGTGATGCACATCGTATCCCCACAGGATATTCGGATCGTAGTATAACCACTGTTTTTCTACGTGTACGTGGTTATATGCAGGTACTACATTTCGCGCAGCGGCAAGCAACAGTGCCCAAGTCATATCCGCAGTGGTATCACTAAGAACTCCCGGTGTATGTCCGAGCGCAATACCTCGCGCCCTTGCGGCGTCTTCATCAACATGGTCATAGCCTACACCGACAACAGAGACAACTTTCAGGTTCGGTGAGGTGTCAAACATCTCTGCAGTGACAAGTTCATGTCCATACGTCATCAAGCCATCAAGGGGTGGGATTTTTTCAGCGATGGGTGGAAGAATCGCACTCGTATGCCACATTTCAACGTCACATTCTGCTTCAATTTTTCTGAGAACTTGGTCGGGAATGGGACGGGTGATAAAGACTTTAGGGGTTGCCATCTGATGCCTCGCTGTTCGGTGAAAGATGTTACCAGAATATAAGGATATAGAGGGATAAACTTCCTGAAACGCTTGGTTTAATTCCGTCGGTAAAACACTCGGATAGGTGTCCCGTGGAATCCAAAAGTATCACGAATATTGTTAATCAAATATGCTGTATAGGGTTGACGAATCCTGTGTGTATTTCTACCAAATATTAGGAAAGTCGGTGGTTGTGTTTCAACCTGCGTGATGTATTTGAGTGCTGGACGTGTACCTTTAACACGGGGGGGCGGGTGTTGTGTGCGTAATTCAAACAACAGGTCATTCAGTGCTGGTGTTGGAATACGGGTGCAATACTCACGATACACCTCAAGTGCGACATCAAGGATGTTTGTAACACGTTGTCCTGTTACAGCAGAGACGAATATTTTTGGAACATAATCTAACTGTGGCACTTCGGCAGCTAAACGGGTCATATATTCCGGATGTGTTGTGTCGTCTTTTTCGATAAGGTCCCATTTATTGAGAACTAAGACGGATGCTTTTCCCTGCCGTGCGATGAATGCTGCTATTGTCTTATCCTGTTGCGCGACTGTTTGTGTCACATCTAATACCAAAGCGGCAATATCACTTTGTCGGATACTCTGGATTGCCCGTTGGACAGTTTCGGATTCTAATTCGTCCTTGATTGAAGATTTTCGCCGCATCCCGGCAGTATCAACGAGTTCAAAGGGGATATTTTGGTAGATGAAACTCATGTTAACAGCATCACGGGTTGTCCCTGGACGATTGTCAACAATCATACGTTCTTCACCTAACAGCGAATTGAGTAGTGATGATTTACCTACATTGGGTCTCCCGACGATAGATATTTTTATTGGAGCAGTGTCATCTTCCTCAGTTTCCTCAGTTTCAGGAAGTCGTGTGATAACATTGTCAAGGAGTTGGTGTATACCGATGTTTTGAACACATGATGTTAATACCGGTTCGTCAAGTCCGAGTGAATAGAATTCGGCAGTTTGCATTTCAAGGTTACGACTATCTGCCTTATTGATTACAAGGATGATGTCTTTAGCTGAGGTTCTTAATTTATCTGCTACGATAGAATCATGCGGCATCACACCCGTACGGACATCAACTACGAATAGGATAACTGCAGCTTCTTCCAAGGCTAGGTCAACCTGCATCTGAACATTATCTATGAGCGGATCATCTGGATCAACATCTATCCCGCCAGTGTCAACAATTGTAAATGCTGTATTTTCCCAGTTCACATCAGCATAGTTTCTATCCCGTGTGACACCGGGTTGATCGTTTACGACTGCGACCTGTTTTGGATGGGATGAACTCACTCTGGCTTCAGCTGCTATGCGATTGAAAAGTGATGATTTTCCTACATTGGGTCTACCAATAATTGCGACGATAGGGAGTTGTTTTGGCATTAAGTTTGTTCCTGTGTGGTATGGGTTTCTGCACCATTACCGTTTGCTTTTGAAACTGTGATAATAGATTTTATCACAACAATGATTGGAATTGCCAATAATACTCCCCAAAAACCGAGGATGGATGCGCCAACAATAACCGAAAACATGATCAATAGCGGATCAACATCAACAGCATTACTCATAACTTTAGGTGAGATGAGTGAGTTGTCGATTGCCTGAATTCCGAGGATTGCACCTAATACACCAAGACAGCGGATCGCAAAACTGGTAGTACTACTAAATTCCCCTGCAGCGAGTCCCATCAACATGGCGATAGTAGCGAATCCCCCACCGATGAAAGGGCCGAACGTTGGGATAGCGTTACAGATACCAGCCAAAATACCGACCAGAAGTGCAAAGGGAACACCAATCAGACGATAGACGATACACGATATAATTGTGATGATTACAATTACGGTGAATTGTCCTTTCAGGAACTGATGCATGTTATTGTCAATTTCTCTGAAATATGCTTTGGTCGTTTCTTGATGCCTTTCTGGTATTAGGCTGATAAAACCGTGGAAGTACTTATCAAACCCTTGGCTGGCATATACGAAAACGATGAATGCCAAGAATAGGGTCGCGATAAATCCACCAAATTGAAAAGCGATAGACCCGGCCAAACCGGACAACCATCTTATGAATGCCCCTCCGCTTGCGGTCCACCCCGGTATTTTTTCGGTTAGATATGCCTGAAGTTGTTTTACATAAGGATCATCCCTATACATCAAGATTCCCGGTTGTGTTGATGTAAATTTCCGCCAATTATTCTTACTGTCAGGACTATAATGTATGACGTTACTGTTTCCGGCATATAATCCTGAAGAAGCAGTGGCTAATAAGGATATATTTTTCGGCAGACGATCCGATGAAGGCATTTTATTCCATTTTTCAACATCGTTCCGGGCATATAAACCGTTTAGAGTACCTGCATACAGTTGAATGGTACTCTTGTCAGTCGCTATAAGGGTCTTAATTTCAGGCATTTCAATGTTTATTGGTTTAGGTGTCCATTCTTCCTGAGCAAATTCTGCCGTATGTTTAGTTTCATGTAAGACAGTAGCAGTTTCGGTATTCGTTTCTTCCATCTCTGGCGTTTCATCTGTTTCATTTAATTCTTCGACAGGTGTTTGTTGTGACATTTGCATGAATTGATTGAACAATTGTACTCCAATGTTTTCCTGAGTATCATTCAGTTCATCTTCTCGTGCTTTCTCTACTTTTTTACTAACCAGATAGATCTTCTGATCCTTTCTGGTTCTCGCGAATCTCTCAATTGAGTCTATACTGACGATAGGTCTATCTGTAATGCCATCGATTTCCACATGTTCCCACTGTTCAACGACATCATCATCAGAGTACACCCCTTTAAACATTCCCAATTCTGTACCGACATAAATTAATGCGTTATTCCATGAAGGTATATTTATGTCAACAATGGAACGGTCATCAAACCGTGTAGCAGTCATTTTTTTCCAAATTTGGTCGTCGTCGGGTTTTATTAATGAACCTTTTGTTTTACCTCTTGCCAGGTCAACAATTTTCCTGCTACATCGGTATATACCCCCTTGTGTGCCAGCATAAATGTACTTATCACTAACAGCAATGCAATGAATATGCTTTCCAAGAAGTTCCCCGTTTGTAATACCTATCCTTTTAAGGTCTTTAATCGTTTTCCCATTTTCTTCCTTATCATTTTCCTTATTTTCTTCCTTTTCTTTTTCCTCAAGGATATATATCCCGTGATTCGTACCGAGGAATAGCGTTTCTGTTCCATTCGAGACATAACTTGTAAAGTCAGTAAACTCCTCGCCTACTACTAAAGGTAGCAAAGACTCATGATAGAACTTTTGCAGTCCTCGTGCCATCTGTTCAACCTGTTGTCTCACCCCAAATCCAGTAAGAATTAGCGCACCACTACAGATAAGAATGATTAGTACAGTTGCAATTACGCGTTGATATATCTTATTT
>VXOP01000258.1 GCA_009839975.1 Candidatus Poribacteria bacterium | reverse complement strand
ATGATACACCTTTCTTTTTGAAGAGTATAAGAACAGTTATAGAAGCACAAATAGGTATTTCTGAGCTTGCAAAACGAACCCACATGTCGCCGGATGCTCTGCAAAAGATTCTCTCAAGTGATAAGGCACCGCATATTGACACACTCGGTACTATTTTCAATGCGCTTGGATGCCGACTTTCTGTTGAACCTTTAGAAACCGATATCGCATGTTCAGATACAGAAGTCGAGTAATAGATAAACTGATACTAACAGAGAGTTCATCACAACGCAATGCTTGAAACACGACGAAGAGAATTAGAATTCTATAGAACTCAGAATGGGAGAGTGCCTTTCACCGATTGGTTTGAGTCATTACGCGATCAGAAAACCCGCACCAGAATTCGGGGACGTCTCACACGTCTTGAAGTAGGCAATTTTGGAGATTGTCAATCCGTTGGGGGAGGTGTTTTTGAGTTACGCATTCATTTTGGTCCGGGATATAGAGTATATTTTAGTGAAGTTAGAGACACACTTATTCTGTTACTGTGTGGCGGTGACAAATCATCACAGCAGCGAGACATTGAACGTGCAAAAACATATTGGCAGGATTACAAGGAGACACAACGATGAAGGAACATAGAACTTGGCGCGAATATTTGGTAGACCAGCTTGCTGCAAATCGCGCAGAAGCAATTGACTATATCCGATTCGCATTAGAAGAATATCAAACTGATGGTGATACCAACGTGTTTTTACTGTCATTGCAAACTTTTGTAGATGCACAAGTAGGTATAACCGAGTTAGCAAAGCGAACACACATGTCTCCAGATGCTTTGCAAAAGATACTTTCAAGTGATAAGGCACCGCATGTTGACACACTCGGAACTATTCTCAATGCACTCGGATGCAGACTTTCTATTGTGCCGATAGAAGGCGAAGAACCTAATCTTGAATCCGCACCTGAAGATCAGAGGATCTCCGCAGCAGGATAACTCTTATCCCCTGGTGATATATCGGACGGATCGTTTAGCACGGCAGTGTCTGGTGGTGGCATAATCTGATTCTCAGTAACAGGATCGTCCGTATCCGCTCTCCACTGTTCTAACCGCTCACGCATCTCAGCCAGAACATCAGCATAATCTGAGTTTTCTGTTAGGTTATGTGCTTCTAACGGATCAAACACGAGATCGTATAACCGTTCAGATTCGACAGGTTGATCTATCCAATCGTTGTCCAACATAAAGGTCTTACTGATGCTATCGTCACAGTTGGGTAGTGCCCATTGTGTTGCATTGTCATAACGTCGGATGTATTTCCACCGTTTGGTTCGGATAGCACGTTGGGGTTCATAGCAGCAATGATAGTTGACTTCAGCAAATATTGCATCACGGATTTCATCAGTTTCATCATGAACGAGCGGAAGCATAGAGTGACCTTGTAACCACTCAGGCGGTTCAATTTCGACAAGTTCACAGATAGTTGGAAATAGGTCAATTTGACTGACCAATCCATCAACGATTTTCCCACCATCAAATCCACCGGGTCCTCGGACAATGAGCATCACCCCGATACCGTGGTCGGTTACGTGGCATTTCATGCGTGGAAATGCGAGTCCGTGGTCTGTGGTGCATATTACGAGGGTGTTCTCGGCAAGACCGTTTTCTTTTAGTGCGGTGAATACCTTTCCCATTTTCATGTCAAGTGTTCGTGCTGAATCGATGTATTCTGCCATGTCCTGTCGAGTTGTGGGTGTATCTGGGAATGGTGCGGGTGGTTTTACATAACGTGGATCGGTTTTTGCTTCTCCATCTGGTGGTGGAGCGAATCCTTTCGCGCGACGGTGTGTCTCACTAAAGCCGATGTCTAAGAAGAAGGGTGCATGATGTTCTTCAGCGAGGAAGTTACATGCGCGTTCTTCTGCACCTGCTTTTTGGATTTCATTAGAGAGGATACGTTGGTAACCTGTATCCTTCACATTTCGCACTACATGTTGAAATCCCGCTAAAGCGGTTTGATACCCGGCATCATTCAGTGTGTATGGGATGAGATGTTCTGGGACAGGCAGACTCCATCCACGGTTTGCTAATCCTCCCATGCCGCAGCTGTGTGCGTATTGTCCTGTGAGTAACGCTGCACGGGAAGGTGAACAGGTTGGATTTGCACAGAAAGCATTCCTGAAAAGAACACCTTCTTCTGCTAAGTTTTGGATATTCGGGGTCGGTATAGCATGTCCGTAGGGTTGCACGTAACGACCTGTATCATGTGAATGTATGTAGATTATATTTGGATTATTCATAAGCAAGTTTTCTCAACGTCTACGTCTGCGTTTTTGTGGACGCGACGGTTTTTTTTTCGGTTCAGGTATCGGTTGCTCATCAATCATAGGGGATGCTGCAGCTACGCTTGGACGTTTATACATCCAGACGATAAAGAAGATACCGAAACAGAACAAGATAATACTAACTAATTGGGGTGATGTCATCCATGACAGGGATGAAGTTTCAGGGAACACACGCGGTGTCAAACGCCAGAATTCAACGATGAATCTCTCCACCGCAAGACCAACAAGACTCGCTCCGAAAAGTAATCCTGGTACCGATTTGAACTTTTTGCGTTGCGACCAAAGAATGCCAAAGAATATAAAGGAAATAGTTGTCTCATATATCGGTGTTGGATGGACAGGGACATCTGTGGGTACTGTGCCATTCGGAAATGCCATTGCCCATGGGAGATCAGAAGGGGGTCCGTAATCACCATCGCCGGCAAGTAAACACCCGATGCGACCAATTCCGTAGCCGAGTAGGAGCAACGGGCCGACGATGTCAATCGTCGGTAAAAACGGATTTGGGGATCTGAGGATTACCCACGCGACACCTGCACTGCCACCAAATAATCCACCATACCAGACTAAACCGCTTGGACTGAAAAGGTCGTGTAAATGAAAAGGGTCCGCAATAAAAAGGACATAATATATCTTTGCTCCGACAATTCCACCGATGGCTCCAGCGGCGACTAAGGCAGTTGCAATCTCTCCTTGAAATCCTCTACGGTTCAATTCACGTCCTAACAGGAGACTGCATGTAATAAATGCGGTCGCTAACATCACACCGTAACTATGAATTCCGACAGGAAAAGATCCGATCGTGCCGAAGTTTATTAGCGTGGGATACATTTAATTATTCTCCGAGATAGGCTTGTCGCACCCTTTCATCTGCTAATAGATCGGTTGAATTCCCTTCAATTGTAATTTCTCCTGTTTCCATGACATAGCCTCTGTCTGTTAGGTTCAATGCGAGTTGTGCGTTCTGCTCAACTAATAGGATTGTTGTTCCTTCTTCATTTATCTGCTGGATGATTTCAAAAATCTGTTTTACAATGAGTGGTGCTAAACCTAAGGAGGGTTCGTCTAATAGTAATAGTGTTGGGTGTGACATGAGTGAACGTCCGATAGCCAACATCTGCTGTTCTCCTCCACTGAGGCTTCCTCCGCGTTGTTTTCTTCTATTAAAAAGGATGGGGAAATATTCGTATATTTTGTTTAGGTCTGTTCTGATTCCTGCGGTATCCTTTCTTAGGTACGCGCCAAGTTCAAGGTTTTCAAGGACAGTCATATCAGGAAAGATCAGCCGTCCTTCAGGCACTTGTGAGATTCCCCACTTAACTCTTTGCTCTGGGGAGGATCTGGTGATGTCCATCCCATCAAAAGTTATAGTTCCCTGTACAGGTTTATATATACCGGAAATCGTCATCTGTGTAGTAGATTTCCCTGCGCCGTTTGCGCCGATCATGCATACCTTTTCACCGGCGTTTACCTCTATTGAGATTCCGCGTACGGCTCTGATATTTCCGTAGTATGTGTGAATGTTTTGAAGTTTAAGCATCATCAGAAGTTCCTAAATATGCTGCGATGACGCGTTCATCGTTTTGGACGACTGCGGGTTCACCATCGCAGATTTTTTCTCCGTGGTCAAGTACGGTGACCCAATCAGATATTTGCATGACGAGTTTCATATCATGCTCTATCAATAGGACAGAGATTCCTTGATCACGTATCGTATAGATAAGAGAAATCAGTTGTTGTGTTTCATGTGGGTTCATTCCTGCTGCGGGTTCGTCAAGGAGTATGAGTAGAGGTTTTGTTGCTAATGCTCGTGCGATTTCGACTCTCCGTTGGTCACCATAAGAGAGATTTCCTGCTGTTTGATCGCTAATGTCTTCTAAACCTACGAACCTGAGCATGTCCATTGCATATTCTGTAATTTGTTGTTCTTCTCTTTTTTGTCTTGGCGTATGAAATACTGATCCTACAAGTGTGCTTGAGGTACGCGGGTGTCTTCCTATTTTGACGTTATCTAAGACCGTGAGTTCGGTAAAAAGTCTGATGTTCTGAAATGTGCGAGCAATACCGAGATTTGTTACCTGATCAGGACGAAAACCTGTAATTCGTTTTCCTAAAAAAAACGTTGACCCATAAGTAGGTTTGTCTAACCCGGTAACGCAGTTAAAGAGTGTGGTTTTACCAGCCCCGTTGGGACCTATCAGACTGGATATCTGACCTGGATGTATGTTCATTTCAACATCCGACAATGCTATTACACCGCCATAGTGTCTGCTTAATCCTGCTGTTTTGAGTATATTTATAGGTTTGTCTTCCATCTGAATCTCCTTTTCGGCATTCCTATATATGGTGAAATATCAAAATAATTATACACGTTCATACCCGGTAGGTGCGATATCCTTATCGCACCGGATTTATACCAATCCGCTTCATTGAAGTTTTTTGCATAGGTCCAGGTGCGATAAGGATATCGCACCTACCAATCTGGTGTATTATTGATTGTGTATAAATAATTCCATAATCTACCATAATACTATTTTAATTGTTTTTCTCTCATGAGCAGCTGTTTAGAAATGTTGCAGTGAACGGCACAAACTAAAAGTTTGTGCTACAAATGCATGTTAGTGTTTACGATAACTTCTGCATAACGAGTGCGTATAGACTCATCTCTGCTTTTGTTGCCTCGTCTGCTGTCTCCTGATTGTATTGCATGTATTATTCTAACTGCTTTTAAGTTAAGAATCAAGTGTATTTTGACATATAGAATATTCTAATGAGGGATAAGATAGATTAATCTATTTTTCTGCGTTGATACATGAACCACTCCACAACGCTCAAGATAACAGCGAGAAAAACAAGGTATATCCAAGGCGGAAACCGGAAGAATGAACTGCCACTGATCAGTTCTGTTTCTGTCACCAATTCTTCTATTCCATCAATAGCATTGATACTTGCTTCGGTTTCACTTGCGAGATTTATTGCCCACAACTTTTTGAATCCATTATCATCTGTAGTATTCTCTTCTTCTATGTTTTCATCAGTGTCTGTATTCTCCTCAGTTGTTGCGTCCGTTAGGGTTAACGCGTAGAAACCTGCAAGTTGTGTCTGATCAAAGAGTAATTCGTCATTGTCTATGGGTATGTCCCATGTTTCGTCATCAGGACCGGTGATTTTTACGGTCATTTGCGGGTTTTCAACTGTTTCATCTTGCGGGAGTTTGTTTTTCACTGCTTCTATCTCTTGAGCATCAAATTTATACCGCAAGACTTCACCTGTAAGTAAATGATACTCTTCTATTTTGTCACCCTGGACAAACCATGTTATGGTATTTGCCATGATGACAGGGAATGCAATACGGAGTGGTAGATCGGACTCCAGTATGTTAATTGCTGCGAATACGATTTTTCTTTTCGGTGTAACATCTACAAATACGACTGGTGCTTCAAATGAACGGACGAGTATTTTCGATGTTGGTGGTGGCGTAACTGCATAAGCCTTTCCGATAAGTACGTTTTCTAACTGCACATGTTGTAGTATTGGATGTGTTCGTTCCCACTCTGTGATAATGGGTGTTTCTATCTCTTCTCCGATTTTCCACGTTGCGACAGAATCGTCTGTTCCTATATTTGGCGGTGTATCAGAATTGGGTGGATAAATGAACATAAAATTACCATCACCGAGCGAGGTGGGACTATAGCGATCAAAAATAACTACCTCAAAATCTTGTGTATTTGCTTCGTATTCTGTAGGTGTGGCAACGGTTAGGTTTATTTTTTCATCAACTGCCAGTGCATTCCTTAGGAAAGGATTCTCCTCTGTTACCAATAGGACAGTGATACTTTCTCGTATGGGGAGTGTTGCATAGGCGACATTGTCGGTTTTAAGTGCATCTTCAATGTCCAATACTGCTTTGAGTTCCCCACCTTCAAATGTAAAATTACTGAATATCTCGGTCTTTATTTCGCCAGGGGAGAGTGTATAGGGACGTACATCAAATAGACTTTCGTTGAAATAGAGTTCAACACTACATTTCTTTTCTTCATCTGAGGTATTTATGACGCTCAGTAGTGTTTCATAGTCAAAAGCGTTGACAATGCTCTTTCGGACACGGAATTGGGTAATACCGACATTATCGTTCTCTTCGCCGATTTGTAGGAGATGGAGTTTGATATTTCTTTTTTGTTCTTGATTATCATCGTCTGGGTTTGCGTTTTCGGATTGTATATTTTGGAAATCAGCGAGGGTCTCTTCGGAGATTTTTTGGAAATCGCTGAGGATGATTATTTCTGGATTAGGTTTTGTTTGTGCAACGGCTAATGCCAAGTCTATAGCAGGTTTTAGGTCTGTTTTTATGTCTGTGGGTTCAATGGATTCGATCGCTTCACGTATTGTTTTCTGATGCCTCGTGAACGGGGTATGAATTATGGGACGTGTATGACAACTGATGACAGACATTTCATCCATAAAACGCAACCCTTGCACAATTTGGAGTGCTGTTTCTTTTGCAGAATCTAAACGCGATTCTGTTTCAGGACTTTCGGGATCGAAATTTAAAACAGCATTCATACTCGCTGATCGGTCAACAATGAGTATGAGTTGTCGTGCTGATTTTGTTATGAAAGCGAACTGTGGTCTGGCAACTGCTAACACTAAGAGTGCAAGAAACAGTAGTTGAAGCAAAAGTGATAATAGGTGTTTGAGCCTTTGAAACAGGGATGTCGTCTGTCTCTCTTTGAAGAGTTGTTCCCAGAACATGAGTGTAGAGACAGGTTCTCGTCTCCGTCTTAATTTGAGAATGTAGAGTGCGATAATCGGAATTGCGAGTCCGAATAAGAATAAGGAGGCAGGTGATAGGAAATTCATCAATCAATATCATCCGGACAATCTAATACCGTTTCTATTAAATAATTGACTCATTTATGGCTGTCCTTCTACGGGACACAAACTGGAAAGTTTGTGCTACAAAAGAGACACTATACATTAGAAATGGTATAAGTTCAAAAGGTGTTAGGTTACAAAACCACCCATTCGGAAAATGCGTAATATGAGTTCATCAAATGGTGTTTTCGTCATTGTCCGAACAAGACTTATTTCTCGCTGCGTACAATACCTGTCAAGGTCATCACAGTATTTTTTGAAGAGGTCTTGATACCGTTTAATGTGCGATTCATTTATGGTTACAGGTCGGAGTTCATTTGTCTCAACATCAACGAGATGATAGTCGCCGAGTAGATTGGGTTCAGCTTCTTTTTCGTCAATTATATGAACAACAAACAGGTCGTGCTTCTGAAACTTTAGCATGTTGAGTCCGGCAGTGAATCCTTTTGGGTCAAAAAGGTCTGAAATGAGAACGACCAATCCGCGTCTTTTCGTCATGTGGATAAAGTTGTGGAATGCTTGCTCCAGATCGGTTTCTCCTGAAGCCTCAATTTGATCAAGGAAATTGAGGACGGTGAAAATCTTTCCTTTTCCGCGTTCTACAGGTAGTCGAGATTTGTCAGTTGTATTGAATGCAGTTATGCCGATTCTGTCAAGATTTGAGAGTCCGATATAAGCGAGTGCGGCGGCGACCCGTTTTGCGTATATAAGTTTGGGTAATTCACCGTACGTCATGGACTCACTCGCATCAACCAGAAAATAGATGTGAAGGTCTTCGCGTTCTTCATAAAGTTTTAGTAGCAATTCGTCCAATCTTGCGAATGCATTCCAATCAATATAGCGAAAATCGTCTCCGGCGGTGTAGTTTCTGTAATCAGCAAACTCTACGCTAACACCTCTTCGTGTGCTGCGGCGTTCAGCCTTTATACGTCCAGCAAAGATCTTTTTTGAGACGATGTAAAGGTATTCAAGCTGTTTTAGGAAATCGCTGTCAAATGCAGATTGTGTTTCGTTCATTTAATTATGGTATCCGCAATGGAGAGACTAATCTGTTACTTCCAACAAATTGTTAATGATCATGTCGGGGTCGATCCCCTCAGCTTCCCCTTCAAAACTGAGTATAAGACGGTGACGCAGACTGGGTAATGCGACAGACTGGATATCCTCGCGTGCTACGTTGTATCTTCCATCTAAAATAGCTTTTACTTTGCTTCCGAGTATGAGTGCTTGTGCCCCACGAGGACTTGAACCGTAACGCACATATTTCTTTGTCATTTCTGGTGCATCTTCCGTTTCAGGATGCGTTCCCATGACGATGCGTAATGCATATTTTCGGACATCTTCAGCGATTAGGATATCTCGGACGATCTGTTCGAGTTCGTTGATAACCGCGCCTTCACAAACTTTTTCAACAGCAGGCATTTCGCGTTTTGTTGTGCGTTCCATGACAACATCAAGCTCTTCAATACTTGGAAATTCAACCTTAAGCTTGAAGAAAAATCTGTCGAGTTGTGCTTCCGGTAATGGATATGTTCCTTCCATTTCTAATGGGTTCTGTGTTGCCATGACAAAGAAAGGCAGATCTAAATTGTGATGTACGCCTGCGACGGTAACAGATTTTTCCTGCATGGCTTGAAGTAGTGCTGACTGTGTTTTGGGTGTTGCGCGGTTAATTTCATCCGCCAGGACAAGGTTCGCGAAAATTGGTCCTGGTTGAAATTCGAAGAATTTTTTTCCGACATCGTCCTCTGCGACAATGGTGGTACCTACAATATCCGCAGGCATTAGGTCGGGTGTAAATTGTATGCGTTGTTCTTCTAAGTCGAGGACTTCATGGAGTGTACTGATGAGTAGTGTTTTACCTAAGCCAGGGACACCTTCTAATAGTGCATGTCCACCTGTCATCAAGCAAATTAAAACACCTTCAATAATTTCCTTCTGACCAACAATCCGCTTAGAGACTTCCTCTTGTATTTCTTTGAATGTCTCACGGAATTCATCGTGTTTTTGTTCTAATTGTTCGGACATTTTTCTCCCTACGGTGCATAGGCGTTAAATCACCGCAAAGATTGCCATTTATCTTTGCGGTGATTATTGCTTAGGTGTGTTCTTACTCTTCAGTTGGTTTAATGGATTCAAAATAGCGTTTCACATAGAACTTATATCCGAGTGGTATCTGTTCCTGTGTGAGTGCATCTTCTGAAAGTTTTTGATACTTCATGTAAGCATCTTTATAGCTGAGTGAAGATTCTTGCCCTTCAGCAGAAACTTTTGAAGTTTGCACGGTGGAACTACCTTCGCCTTGAACACCTGTGATCTGCTGCAGGTTGAGTGTAGAATCAAGTGAAGTCAGGTCTCCCTGTTGAGATGTGGAGGTTTTGTTCCCTGCGCTATTCGTTGGCGTATTAGACAACAGATTTGTCAAACCGGTTGCTGGGTTTTTTCCTGCACAACATGCTGCGATACATGCTTTACAGTCTTCACACGCACAGAGTAGGTCTGTCAACTTCTGATTACGATTCTTAAGCAGGTCGAAATTTCGGATCTGCTTACTTGAGGCGTTGAGTTTACCTTGTGCGCCTTCAGTATCGTTTCCTTCCATTGCTTCTCCTGCACCTGCTATATTTCCTCCGAGTCCATCAAGATCGGAATCCTTAAGACTTTTGCCTGCCCTTTTGAGTTCATCAGAAAGGTTTTGGCGTTGTTCTGGGTCGAATTTTGGAACGTCTTTGGCAACTTTGTCCAGTTTGTCAGCAGCTTTCTTGTAGTCGCCGCGTTTCAACTGTTGTCCGAATTCTCCGAGAATAGGATTACCGATGAATTGTTGTCCGAGTCCTTGCATAAGCTCTTCTTGTTGTGCAATCTTGACAGGGTCAATTTTGGTTTTCAAGAGTTGCGTTAACTCGGTCATTCTTGCAAGAGCTTCCTTCGGTGTCATCTCAGACTTTTTCATCTCAAGTGTTCTTTTCTCAATCTCTTCCAAAATTTCCTTGAGTTCCTGATCTTCGTTCTCTTCGGTTTCTTTCTTTGCTTCTTCAATTTGCTTTAGCAGTGAATCAGTTTCAGCTGCAATTTCAGCTGAATAATCTATTTCTGCTGCAGTCGTAGGCGGTTCGAAAAACTCAACATACGAGAAACCGACGAGGAAAATTGCCACTAAAGCGACAAAGAAAGTTTGTCGGGGGACTTTGTATTTCGCGACCTGTTTGATTGGGATCGCTTGCAATCTTTTACTGGTATCTTGTAGTTGAAGTGCTGTTAGCGTTTCATTGGTCTTACGTTCAATTTGTTCTAACCCACTGACAACTCGGTCTTTTAAGGATGCATCTACATCAATCGCGCGGGCTGCTTCTAATAGGTTTATTGGACGCACTAAGCGAACGACAAACGCAACGGCTGCAATACCACATGCCACCCACAGGAATGTCAGTGGCGGTATATTGAATGATGTGACAAGGCTGTCAACAATGACAGCTGGGACACAAACGATAAGTCCGTATAGCAGGAAGATTGCCAGGGTTTGTAAATAACCTTGGACATTTAGGCGTCGACGGACTTGACGTATTTTTTCAAGAATCAATTTTTCCTGCATGAAGTATATCTCCTGTTAGACATGATGTGAATAACAACGCGCAAAACCGCGCGTCATTGTTATCAGGTATACTTTGGTGAATGACGTTCTTGAGACTCTACTTTAGATTAGATCCTGTCGGGAAAATCTTAGTTGTTTAATAGTGTACACCATTAATAAATGCTCTGTCAAGGTTTTTTTTACATTTTTTTGAAAAAAC
>VXOP01000307.1 GCA_009839975.1 Candidatus Poribacteria bacterium | reverse complement strand
GTATATGAAACTGTTTCAACCCCCTTTCGTCCGACAATTCCAAAACAGAATCATAAACATTCATCCCAGTCTATTACCCGCATTCCCAGGCGCAAATGCCGTTGCTGATACGCTAGCCTATGGTGTAAAAATATCAGGGGTAACCGTCCATTTTGTTGATGAAGGTGTTGACACAGGACCCATCATAGCACAAGCAGCTGTCCCCGTCTATTACGATGACGATGAAGAAACTCTACATCAACGCATTCAAATTGAAGAACACAAACTCTATCCTGAAGTCATCAAAAATTACGCCCAAGGAAGAATAAAAATTCAAGACCATAAAGTTGTCACGACAAATTAAGACTCAATCACACCAACACAGTGTAGGAGCCTGGTGCCGTAGGGACGGGGTTTCCTCGCCCGCGTATCCCTACCAAGTGTTAACTGGCACAAGTCGTATACATAAATAATCGGAATACTAAATGTTAGCAATATCAACAATGTGGAACGCATTAGAGCAGCCAGACGGGGCGGCAATGTTTGATGCATTGAAGGATTTAGGCTTTGAAAACATCGCACTCAGTCAACACCTTACCTTAGAGCAAGTGGAACAACTGAAACCGATGTTTCGTGAGATTGGACAAGCACATCCTCCTGTTATTCAAAATTATTGTCCTATACTACCGGGAACAACGCAATCCGATGTGGACAAAGACAAAGTCCAACTTGCTAGTCTTGACAATGATGAACGAAAAGAAGCCATCCGCAGAACGATACAAACCATGCAACTCGCCATAGATATGGAAATTCCTACAGTTATACTTAGACTCGGAGAAGTAGATACATACAACCGTTCCTACCTAATGACTGATCTCTATAATTATGGTGAAAGAGAGTTTGAAGCGTTCAATAAAAAGGTGACTGAAGCGACTGAATGGAGAAAACGCAAAGAAGCAAAACATCATGATGCCGCACTAAGAAGTCTTGATGAACTAAATGAAGCAGCTTTACGCTTGGAACTGAATATCGCTATAGAAAATAGACCACAATACTTCCAGATACCAAATTTTGACGAAGTAGGACTGTTTTTTGATGAATTCTACGGCAGTCCGATGCGCTATTGGCACGATGTAGGACACGCCGCACTGCAGGAAAAACTTGGTCTCTGTTGGTCTCAAGAATGGATTAGAACTTACGGTGAGCATCTCATCGGCGTAACGCTACATGATCTGCAGGAACTTGATCCGTATCATCCACCCGGAACCGGTGATTTGGATTGGGATGAAATCTTCGCCCAGATACCCAACGAAGCAGTCAAAGTAATTGAAATAAAGCATGTTAACAGTGAAGAAATAATCCAAGCTCGTGAATTGTGTGAATCATTTACACCCATAGAATAAGAACAATCCGCTAATGATGCAATTAACCAAGTCAAATTCACTCA
This sequence comes from Candidatus Poribacteria bacterium, assembly GCA_009839975.1. Lineage (GTDB taxonomy): Bacteria > Poribacteria > WGA-4E > WGA-4E > WGA-3G > MSPOR6. The sequence goes on along the minus strand of VXOP01000307.1, from coordinate 9,640 downwards.
TAAAGTCTTCGTTCTGTATTTTTTACTATACTTTTATATGTCTTCTCAACTTCGGTCTTTTCCTGTGGGTTTGTCAAGCACAAAATATCTCAGGAACACATTCATGCACTATCCACGGACACGTTACAGATAAACAAGACAATCCTCTCACAGGATATATCGTCTCTACAGTGCTTCCAAATAACACTATAACTTACGCTGACAAGACGGATTCAATAGGTCAGTTCACGCTTAGACACCTTCCTATTGGAACTTGGAATGTAGAAGTTCAACATCTCGGTACACGGATTATGCAACGCGAAGTTACCGTTGTTGACAAAACTGAAGTGACTTTTATTGTTGAAGGAACGGGTGTTATTTCTGGGTTCTTACTTGATTCCACCAACAAGCTGCCTCTGCCGATTACGGATGAAATCAAAGTCAAGCATATCGCAAAAGAGGATGAATTTTTCCAAGAAACATACAAAGGAAGGGTAACAGATGGATATTTTGAAATAAGAAACTTATTACCCGGCAGCTACCGTATCGTCGATTCTTTTGATGGATATGTTATGACGAACACCAGTTTACCTAACATTACGGTCTCCCCACGAAGTCGTGTAGATGGTGTGGAAGTATATATCAAGAAAGGGGCAACTGTCACTGGCAGCTTAATTGGCGCGGAAGACGAACAACCGCTCTCAGGAGCAATTGTCAGTGTCGTATCGGAACATAGTAACAGCTTCTATTCAGATGCAACGGATACGCATGAAACGGAAACAGATACAGACGGAGAATTTCGCTTAACAGTCCCAAACGATTCAGATGCTTATTACGCATTCACGGTAATTGCATCACATCCCCGCCATCAAACGCATCGTTGGCGATGGGAGATGATACCGGGCAAAACAGATTATACGTTGGGTGAACTCAAGCTGAAGCCATTTCTATCTTTAACGGGAAAGGTAGACGACACCAAGTCAAATCGGGCACTTTACGATCTCACTTTGCGTTTAAAGATGCACGATACACCTGCTGATTTCTTCCGTGCAGCAGCGCAACCTGAACATGCTGTTACAACTGATCAGGAAGGAAATTTTGTCTTTGCTGAACTACATCCGATAGATTATAGTTTGACAGTCGCACAGAGTAATGCTATCATTGCATATCTTGAAACTGTCAACCCACAAACCGATAGCCCGCTACACATCCAATTGCCAGAATTGATAGCGTTACACGGTTCGGTAGTTGATACACAACAGCAACCTTTATCAGATGTGCAAGTACGGACAACCCTGCATCCAAAAGAAAGTGGCGGACACGGCGCACACTTAGCTATGACACAAACTGACGAAAAGGGTGTTTTCAATTTGCAAGTCATTGCGGCTGTTAACGCACTTCTGTCTGTAGAAGTGTTCAAAAAAGGGTATCTATCAAGGGTATATCCAAATGTGGAAATTAGCAAAGACCCGTTGATTGTTACCCTCAAGAAAGGGAATGTTATTAAGGGGAACGTCATTGTTCCAGCAAATACAACAGCCACCTACTATGATGTGAAGGTTTTTCCGATAGATGTTGAGATGACACCAAAGTTGGATCCACTTGCATTAAACAAACCTATAATGTCAAGACGATTTGATGTGTCAGCACAAGAGTTTGTGTTGGACGGTCTATTTGAAGGGGAATATACGTTGTTTATCACAGCAAGCGACTTTACATCGAACGGAATGAACGTTGAAGCAGGTGAAGATGAAGGTACTTGGGATAATGCTATATTAGTCGTTGCGGATAAACCTACGATTAGCTTAATGGGACAAGTGATGTGGTCAGATACGGGTGAACCTGTCAAGAATGCCGTTGTCATACGGTCGTGGTATCCTTGGGATCTTGACAGATATGATATGTCATTGACCCTGGACCGCTTTGAAACTGAAACAGATGCTGAAGGAAAGTTTGCGTTTTCAGGTTTAACTCAAGGACGCTACGCCTTACTTATCCGTGCTGTTGATACGGTCTGGATAAATGAGACGAGGAAATATAAACGCATCTACATGCAGAAGCAGGTTGAAATACCAATATGTAGTGATAATACACATCACATCTATCTGGGAAGACAAGACGGGAGAACTTTTTAAATCGGAATGAAAAAAACTGTCTACATCCTCAGACTTTCCATCACCTTATGCCTCGCCTTTCTTTTACAAGGTGACGTAGGGGCTGTAACGTGGCAGGATGAATTCGATCTTGAGACGCAAGAAAACTGGCAATTACGAGGCGATGATTCTACATGGCGGACTGAGTATGGATTCTTGCGCGCAAAAATCAACACCAAAAAGCAGTGGACGACTATGTTTGAAGTCTTTGAATATATTAACCATGTAGGAGAATTCAGTAACATTACGATAAAAGCAGAAAACATAGGCGCATCTGGAGATATTAAGTTTGGTTTAGTGATTGGTAAACGCTTCCTAAATGACGACGGGGAATTAGAGGAGACGGGTTATTACCTTTTTCTTACAAATGATATGCAGGCATTAAGGGATGGAAAGGTGTTTCTTGGGACGGGGAGACGTTGGCATACTGATGTGCTTTACCAAATGACACTGCACTTCAATGAAGGTAGATTTCAGTTTTCTGGTAATGACGAATCACGCATGGACTTTATAGATGCAAATCTAAAGACGATTGATTTCTTCGGTTTTGTCCTTACCGGCTATGTTACTGATATGCCGAATACAGGTGAAGGATACGTGGAACGTGTTACAATTTCCGGTCTACCCGTAACAGCAAAAGATAAATTAGCAACAACGTGGGGACAATTGAAACAAGATTAGGGTGAATTTTGAAAATAATAACCTCTTCACCCCTGGTAGGTGCGATTTCCTAATCAATGCAGAATCATGTAGAATGCCATACGCGCATTCTACCACGCGCATTCTGCCGTTGTTGACTGTGTAAATTATTCAATATTCTACCATAAACGCATATAAGCAGATGTTAAACACTTATGTTTCAGAAGAATTTAGACCTTATTTTTAATCTATTCTTATTGATAGTACTAATCTCTGTTGCGTTCTGGGGCAGATTTGCTGGTGCAAGGTTAAACCCGCATGAACGTGCCAATCCACCCGCGTCGGGTGCATACTATCGGACACCCGGCAAAAATGGAAAATGGTTTGGTCCTGAAATCAACTCACTCACACTTTGTAAGGGTGTACATAACCCCTATAACAATAGAGGCTTTTTTGACATTATAGAAACAATTGAGAACGCAGTGGTATCTAAGTCCGATATAAGGGGTGCGTTGCACTGGTATAGACGACAGAAGTGGACATTTGCAGATGACAAGACCCCGTGGGGTACAAATGTATCTATTATCACGTTACATGACGATCTTGGATGGAGTGAAATAAGTACGGGAGGCGGGACAACCGGTTATCCGTGGAGTGGCATAGAACGGCACTGGCGCGATGGAAATATCATCAGACAACAAGCAACAGTGATGGGATGGCGACAGTATGCACGCGGCAGAGAACGATGGGTCTGTCCAATGTACTTTAAAATCGGAGGTTGGCAAGGAGAAGACCTTGAAGTGCACTGCCGAACATATAGAACCTGGTTCCCTCCTGATTGGCAAGAGCTGAAACAACGTGATGGAGACTTCGGTTTCCCTGTCGAACGTAAACCCGGAATCATCAGCCGCAGAGGAAAACTAACACATAGATGGTATGATTGTATAAAAATCAATTGAAAGACGTTTAGGTATAGATATGCGAACTATTCTGTTCTTACTGATCCTCACATTTTTATCGGTTAGCAACATCATCTCCACATCGGCAGATATGTGGCACGATGACTTTGATATGGAGAATACCGAAGCATGGAAAAACATCGGTGATAGAAGAGTGTGGAAAGTGGTTGATGGCATGTTACGCCTTGAAGTCAATAGAGACTGGGCTGTTGGATATGAACTCTACGAACTCATAGCATTTCCCGGACCCCATAGAGATTTTGTCGTTACAATCAAGAATTTTGGGGGGGACAAACTCCGTTTCGGTTTCTGCGTAGGACGTCGTTTTCCTGAAACTGCTGATGAAGACCCGTTCTATTATGTATTTTTTCCTGATGAAATTAGAGCACGACGTTTCAACGGTAGAGGCACCAGCCATCCTTTTCGATATAGGTTGTCTCGTGAACCTCGGCAACGTTGGGATACAGACGTTATAGATGAAATGGAATTGCATTTTAACTCAGGATTCTTTCTCCTATTTGTTGATGGGGAATTCCGGACAAAATTCAAAGATTCAAACTTCAACCGGATAGAAATCCTCGGTTTTGTTGTAGAAGGAATCAACATCGCTACCGAGTGGGAAGCTGAAGGTTGGGTTGATTCGTTCACTATTTCTGGCTTAAATGTCTCAGCAGAAGTTAAGGCAACAGAAACTTGGGCAGAAATAAAAGGGAACTGACTAATTTTTTTATAGCTTGGCTAACGAACACTACAGATAGCATCAGCACGGAGAATCTCATAATAAGGCACACACTCAGATAATACATCTTCCAATTCTGTAGGAAAAGGTTCGCTTTTCGGTTTATACGGCACGAATCCCACACTCCGATGCACGTTCTCATACCAATGCGGAGCCCACACGCCATCCGAAGAATGTCCACCACTCTTCCAAGATAGCATCTCTTCCTCAAAAGGTATGTCCAACTGAGAACACAGGATTGACAAAACATGCTTCGGATTAAGCAACAATTCCTTTGCATCTAAAATAGGTGGTGTCTGACCAATCTGCCGTAATTCAGTCAACAGTTCAGCCTGGATCTTCAACCCCGTATCCTTCAAAGTAGGAATCCCAATCACCTTTGTTAATGAGGGGAGCATCTCCTTCGGATCACGAATAAGCAAGATATTCACTGTCTCCTGCATGAAGGATCTGTCAATATTGACAAGGTGATGTGCCATCTGTTTCATGAAAAGGACAGGTTTAGCACATGTACCTAAAACAACATCACGAATCACTGCATCCACATCCGTTTCCATTGAGGCAATAACCGCATCTCGACCAGGATGCAGTGCACCTGTAGTATGTAGATAGTGTGCATAGAACGGTTCATCAACAACTTCTGTATCACTCCGTTGTGCAAAAGCATACATCAAAGCGGTTGAAATATTCCTGGGGCCTGACCATAGGCACACTCTTTTCGTTTGCATGTGTATCCTTTATTCTTTATCTGATTACCAACGCATCGCCGCTTCTCGGTACAGTTGTATCTGCTCCATATTGCGTGGTACTGTTGCTTGTATAGATTTTCGTTTGCGATTAAGATCCTTTAACACTATCGGGGCCCGAAGCATATTCCTAAGTGTAACAATCCCAGACTCATAATACACCCACATTCGTTGCTCTGTATATGGATTAAGTACATACACGGAATTAAAATTTTCCGATTTACCCACGATTTCTGAGAACGAATCGTAATCGGGATAGGTGAGTTCAATTGTCTTGTCGTATCCCTCAAGAAATATCTGATCTGGAGGAGGTTTGGGGGAATATCCACTCAATTTGCACCTACAAAACTGTATCGGTGCAGCGGATTTGTTGATAAGATGGAGGGAGACCACAATGGATAAACGATTATTGTCATCACGATTAATAAACCAAGTATCTTCCTGAATCAGGTTAACCTTCAAACCGGGTATCTGTCGCCATCTGTGATAAACAACTGCCAATGCAATCACGCAACCCAAAATGAGTATTACCCACTGTCCCGTTGAAGATGCGATAAACTTTAGGAGTTCTTTAAATGTCTGTTGTAGCAAATCAACTCCTTTTCAAGTGTTACCGCAGAAATTACGCCGTGCCGGCGAACAACGGGGGGTGATATAGATATATCGTAAACTGTTGACGGTATAGACCCTAATGTCTCTCCATCATCAACAATGTAATCTAAGCGAGAACTGAGTTCTTGTCCAAATTCCGCTGGTGAAGTCGCTGCAGGTGTGCCTGAAAGATTCGCACTAGTGATTGCAAGTGGACCTCCGAATTCTTGAAGTATGTCCAATAATAATGGTTGATCTGGAATTCGTAAACCGACAGTGTTACCGCCAGCTGTCAGTTGGGGTAGCAGGTTTTTTGCTTCTACGATGATTGTTAATCCACCCGGCCAAAACCTATTTGTGAGGTGATAAAAGAAACCAGAAAGGTTCTGTGCTACGCTTTCTACATCCTCAGTCGAACCCAGAACTAACGGGATCGGTTTCTCTTCTGGACGTCCCTTTAACGTGTATAGTTTTTGCACCGCCTCCACATTAAATGGATCAGCACCTATACCATACACTGTATCAGTTGGAACAGCAATAATTCCGCCAGACTTTATGCAGTTAACTGCTGCTTCAATACGTACATCGGATCTCACGTATGTTGCTCCTGCTGTTAAAATATATCACTGACATCCACTATTGATCCGTTTGCGGCAGCGTTGAGTGAGAGTTCATCGCGCTGTCCTTGCTGATACTTCTCATAAGCGATCCCTGCGATCATCGCGCCGTTATCCGTACATAAACTAAAGGGTGGATAGTATACTTCCGCGCCAATTTTTTGTGCAGCTTCCTTTAGAGATGACCTTAGTTTACTATTTGCTGCAACCCCACCGGTTAGCGTTATCGTATGACAACCCGTAGTCTTTGCAGCTTGAACGGTCTTTGCTACAAGTACGTCGACAACTGCTGCTTGGAAACTTGCCGCAATGTCTTCAATCGTAACTTCTCCACTATCAATTGTTCCCGCGCGTTCTGCCTTTTCCACAAAATATCGCACCGAGGTCTTGACACCGCTAAAACTGAATTGATAATCTCCGCTGCGGAGCATTGGGCGCGGAAAGTCAATCGCTGCCGGATTACCTTTTGTCGCAAGGTCGTCTATGATTTTGCCACCTGGAAAACCGAGTCCGAGATACTTTGCAACCTTATCATAGACTTCACCCGCGGCATCGTCTTGTGTCGTTCCGAGAACCTTATATTTCCATCCTTCATGAACTTCTACCAGCAAGGTGTGTCCACCAGATACAGTCAGGCAGATGTGAGGAAAAGTTAAGTTCTCGTGCACCATGTAATTGGCGTAGATGTGTCCTTCAATATGATTGATACCGAGTAACGGAAGATTGTGACAGTATGCCAGACTCTTGGCTGCTGCCACGCCAATCAGTAAAGCACCAATCAGACCTGGACGATTTGTTACAGCAACAGCATCTATATCATCAAAGGTAGTGTCAGCTTCAGCGAGTGCTCTGTTGACGATATAGTTGATTGCTTCTATGTGTTTGCGGGATGCCAATTCTGGCACAATACCCCCGTATTCCTCATGTGCTTTTATCTGGGACGCAACAATGTTTGATTGTACATCACGACCATCAACTACTATAGCTGCAGCTGTCTCATCACAAGAGGTATCTATACCGAGTATTTTCAAATGGTTTTCTTTCTGTTTTGAATCCTATTTCTTATATTCCTATGAGCCTATTTTATTTGCATCATCTGGACCGATTTTCCAGACACCTATCATCACATTCTCAGCATGTCCCAACTCTTTCAGCAATGTCAATGCTCTTGTAATTGGGTTCTGTTTCGACCGTGGTGGGTTACCGCCGCGTTCAGCATGAGTCGCTTCTACAATATCTGCCATCTCCTGTTTGTGGAGTGTCTGTCCTGTGAAGAGTTCTAATATCAGTTCTTGAGCCATCAACGGCGTAAGTGGTAGTCCAGCGTATTTATAGGAAGAATTGTTCATCATCTTAAATGGATAATCTGGATAATTCAGAAGTTGATGGGATGGATGTATTATAGCCATCCATCCCATTTCATGTTATTACGTTATTCTTGAAGATTATTGCTATCTTCAGATAGAGATTCACGTCTTTCTCTGATCATGCCAACAAGGACACATCCGCCCATACCTAACAGCACAATGGCGAACGGGAAACCTGTCGCAAGGGATGCGGCTTGTAAAGCCTTCAACCCTCCTCCGAGTAGCAATGCAATTGCCACTAAACCTTCAGCAGTACACCAGAAAACCCGTTGTGCAACTGGTGCGTCAACTTTACCTCCCGCAGCCATGATGTCTATAATAAGGGAACCTGAATCTGATGAGGTAACAAAAAAGATGATTGTTAACAGCATTGCTGCGCACGAAAGCAACAATGATACTGGCAGTTCTTCAAACATCTTAAAGAGTGCAAGTGGGTAATTATATGCCTCTACCTCTTCGGTTACACCCGTGAAACCGCCAGTGAGAAACTGATGGATAGCAGTTCCACCAAACGCACTAAACCACAACAAGCACAGAAGGGTTGGCAGAATAAGCACAAAAAAGACGAACTGACGAACAGTACGTCCTTTTGAAATCCTTGCAATGAATGTGCCGATGAACGGTGCCCACGCAATCCACCATGCCCAATAGAACGTAGTCCAATCGTGTAGGAAGCTTGTATCCTCACGTCCAATCCAGTTGCTAAGCGGTATAATCTCCTTAATATAGGTTCCAAGTCCTGCAAAAAGACTTTGAAAAATGTATCGTGTTGGACCGAGAACGAAGATGGTTAACAGCAAGACGAATGCGAGAATTATGTTGAACTGACTCAGACGTTTGATACCGACATTTATACCTGTCATCACAGAGACAAGAGCGATGGCAGTAATCCCTACAATTAGCAGAATCATAGTCAATTTGCTTGCTGGTATCTCAAATAGGTAGTTAAGACCAGAAGTTACCTGTTCTACTCCTAAACCAAGCGAAGTCGCGAGTCCAAAAATACCAGCAAAAATGGCAAATGTATCAATGATGTGTCCGGGCCATCCCCATATCCTGTCACCGAGTATGGGATAAAACGCAGATCGTATGAGGAGAGGGAATCCTCGGTTGTATGCAAAAAATGCTAATGCGAGTCCTACAACTCCGTAGATCGCCCACCCATGTAGACCCCAGTGGAAGACCGTCGTCGCTATGCCTAAGGAGGCCGCCCTTTGAACCTTAGGTTGAACCTCCGGGTCATTGATATCAGGTACATTTTCAGACGTGTATTCCGCAGCTGGGTCATAAATCGTTTCTGTTCCCAGCGGTGAATAGTTGCCTCCCTGAAAATAGGTTACAGGTTCCGAGACACCAAAGAAGAGAAGTCCAATCCCCACACCTGCAGCAAAAAGCATCGCAAGCCATGTTAAGTTGGAGTACTCCGGTTTTGCCTCTGGACCTCCAAGTCGGATTTTACCAAGAGGGGAAATGGCGACAATTACACAAAAGAGAAATACAAGATTAGCTGTGATCATAAAGAGCCAATCAAGGTTTGTGGTAAGCCATACTCGGGCACTTTTGAAAAGTTCTGTCGCTTGGTCTTGAAAGATAAGTGAACCAATTATAAATAGAACAATGGTGATACCAGAAATCACGAATACAGGGGTTAAGTAGATGTCTAAACCGAATAGTTTCTTATATCTGCCTTCATCTACCTGATGCGGCATCTGTTGCGGTTGTTTTTCTTCTTCGTGCATTTAAGATTCTCCTTTATAATAGTAGTAACTTACATAAGTTCAACTACATGAGAAGCGGTGTGAACCAATTAGAAATAAACACCGAAGTTAAAATTAAGACGCCAGTTCCAA
>VXOP01000235.1 GCA_009839975.1 Candidatus Poribacteria bacterium | reverse complement strand
TAATAATTCTTAAGATGTGTGTATAGTAGTTAGTCAGATAAATTTGACTACTTATATGATGTATTGTATTATATTAATCTGATATTACATATCACCTATCAGAGAAGTAATATGAACAATTCGCCAGATACCATCTTATGCAGAAATTGCAACACAGAAATAGAAACCGATGCGATTGTAAGAAATCATAAAGTCTGTCCAGTATGTGATACGCACTACTCTATGGGTGCAAGCGAACGACTCAATCTTCTCATTGATGAGGGGACATTTCAAGAAACTGATACGAACTTATACTCAATTGATTCCCTGGAATTTCCTGAGTACACTGAGAAACTTGAACGCGACATCGCTAAAACTGGGTTGCGTTCAGAAATGCTGACAGGTACAGCCAAAATTGGAGAAAATGACGTAGCAATCGCAATCGGTGATGTCGGTTTTATTGGCGGGACCTGTGGTGCTGTTATCGGTGAAAAAGTTACACGTTGTATTGAACATGCAAGTGAAAACCAATTACCACTTGTAATCATTTCTGTTAGTGGGGGTATGCGAATGCAGGAAGGAACATTGGCGTTAATGCAAATGGCGAAAACTGCTGCTGCATGCACTGAATATACCCATAACGGCGGTTTCTATATCTCTGTTCTCACCGATCCTACGTTCGGCGGTGCAACAGCGAGTTACTCATCCCTTGGTGATGTGATCATCGCTGAACCGGGGGCACGAATAGGATTCGCAGGACCCCTTGCTGTCGCAAGCTTACAAGAAGAACTTCCTGAAGACTTCCAGAAAGCTGAAACATTGGTAACCTACGGATTTATTGACAATATCGTCCACCGTTCAAGGATGCGTCAGTTGCTAATTGACCTTATCTCGTTTGCAGACGAAAAAGAAGCGAACTAAAACGTCACGTCTCTCGTCACATATTACCTTGGTGAATCATTCATGAAGAGTATACTGTGCCGATTTCTGTCACTTTATTGGATTTTATACGTATTAAATAAAAAGTTGTTTGAATAAACAATTAGAATGTTGCTGTTATTAGAGGTAATAGAACGGATTTATAGACCGTAAACCAGACACATGTAAGTAGAATAAGGAACTCATTAAACAAAATGTCTAAGTCATTAGTGGTTGTAGAATCTCCAGCAAAAGCAAAAACGATTGAGAAGATTTTAGGGTCTGATTATATTGTTGACTCATCTGTAGGACATATCGTAGATTTACCAAAAAAGGAACTCGGTATTGATGTTGAAAACAATTTTACGCCGAAATATGTAACGATCCATGGAAAAGGTAAAGTTGTCAATGCAATCAAGGAAAAAGCAAAACAAGTTGATTGCATCTACCTCGCAGCTGATCCTGATAGAGAAGGCGAAGCCATCTGTTGGCATCTTGCTAATGAACTGAAAAAAACAAAAAAACCTATCTTCCGTATCGTTTATAATGAGGTCACACAAAGTGCAATATTAGCAGCAATAGAGAATCCTGGAGATATTGACCAACCCCTCGTAGACGCACAGCAAGCACGACGGGTATTGGATAGACTTATCGGATGGAAGATCAGCCCACTCCTATGGAGAAGTGTCAAACCTGAATTGAGTGCAGGTCGAGTACAATCTGTTGCAGTTAGACTGATATGTGAACGTGAAGCAGAAATTGAGGCTTTCAACGCAGAAGAATACTGGACTCTCACTGCTACATTAACACCCGATACAAAAGAGCATCTCTTTCAAGCAAAATTGCTTAAGATCGGTACGAAGAAAGGTGAGATAAATAACTACGGCTTTCGAATAGACGAGGACCGTGCAAATAATATAGCGGAAGACGCAAAAGAACAGGCTTTCGTAGTTGAAAAGGTAAATAAACGTGAACGAAAACAGAGACCTGTCGCACCCTTTATTACAAGCACTTTACAACAAGAAGCATCCCGGAAACTCCGTTTCTCGACAAAAAAAACGATGCTGGTTGCACAGAAACTCTACGAGGGATTAGAAATTGGTAAAGAAGGGTTAGTCGGATTGATTACATATATGCGTACCGATTCAACTCGTGTCGCACAAGATGCTCTAACTGCTGTTAGAAGTTATATCAAAACAACTTATGGAGATGACTATCTCCCCGGACGTGCAGTCAGTTATCGTAGTAAAAGTGGTGCACAAGATGCACATGAAGCAATTAGACCGACGCTACCAATGAGGACACCCGATTCCTTGAAATCACACTTAACTTCTGAAGAGTTTCGTCTGTATGAATTAATATGGAAACGGTTTATTGCCAGTCAGATGAATCCTGCCATACTTGATTCAACAACTATAGACATAAAAGCAGGACGCTATCTCTTCCGCGCTACCGGCTCCGTTATCAAGTTCGACGGTTTCAGACGTATCTATATGGAAGGTACAGACGATATATCCTCTGATGAAGAGAACAGTAATGACGAACATACGACACTTCCTGATGTTAATGAAGGCGCAACGCTTGATCTAAGGAAGTTAGAACCTAAACAGCATTTTACACAACCCCCGCCACGCTATAACGAAGCAACCCTTGTTAAGACGTTAGAGGCAAAAGAGATCGGAAGACCGAGCACTTACGCATCTATTCTCTCTAAAATTCAAGAACGGGAATACGTGACGAAAGAACAAAGGAAACTTATTCCAACAGATGTTGGAAGACTTGTTAACGCACTTCTAATTCAAGCTTTTCCTGATATTGTTGACGTCGAATTCACAAAAGAGATGGAGCAGAAACTGGATACTATTGCTGAAGGGAAGATTGCATGGAATGACACACTCAGCGAATTTTATCCACCTTTTCAAGATGCATTGAAACAAGCACCAGATAAGATGTACGAAGCACGGAAATCAATGGAAACTGAATCTGACGTGGCATGTGAGAAGTGCGGTAGCAAGATGATCGTTAAATGGGGAAGGTATGGACGTTTCCTCGGATGTGCTAACTATCCTGAATGCAAAAACATAAAAGCACTAAATGGGGATAATACCGCATCTGAAGAGCCAGAAGAAACTGACACGGTCTGTGAAAAGTGTGGCGAACCGATGGTTATAAAGCAGAGTCGGGCAGGCGCACGTTTCTTGGCATGTAGCGGATACCCAAAATGTAAAAACGCAAAACCTGTACCTATGGGTGTAGACTGTCCTGAAACTGATTGTGACGGTTACTTAGGTGAACGGCGTAGTAAACGAGGAAAGGTCTTCTACGGTTGTAGTAACTACCCTAAGTGTGGATTTGCAAGTTGGGATAAACCAATCGCACAACGGTGTCCGGAATGTGATGCAGCATATACTGTTGAAAAAGTATTGAAGACTGGAGAGAGAATACAGGCATGTTCAGATAAACTTTGTATCTACACGAATGAACTGACAGACTAATCTTTTAGTAACCTTAGGTCAGTATTACTGATTCCAACATCGGATATAAGAAATAATGATCCAACTTCATCAAGTGAGTTTCAGTTATCAAGATTTAAGTGTATTGGAAAGAGCCAGTTTCCGACTTGAACGCGGTGAATTTGGATTCCTTATCGGTGAAAGTGGTTCAGGTAAGACAACGCTACTTAAGTTACTCAATCGAGAATTGCTTCCTACAGCTGGATCACTAAGTGTCCTCGGTCAACCACTTGAGGAACTAACTTCAGCAACAATTCCATACTTTAGAAGAAAAATTGGTGTAGTGTTCCAAGATTGGAAATTAATCGATACTAAAACTGTTGAACAGAATCTTGAAATACCCCAAAAGTTGATTGGAACTAAGTATCGAATTTTGCGTGAAAATGTGAACAATATGCTACATCAAATGGGTTTAGTCCATCGCAAGCATGCACTACCAACCGAGATTTCAAACAACGAAAAACAACGACTTGTAATTGCAAGAGCAATCATCAACAGTCCTTTACTGCTACTCGCTGATCAACCAACGGAGACACTTGATCCTAACATCTCACTTGATATGCTATCTCTTTTTGATGCACTGAATTTTCAAGGTACTACAGTGATAGTCACAACTTCTGATCCTGATCTTCCAGACCGATTTGTACGTGAAAAGAATGCTTCACCAAAACGTATATATAAACTACAGGATGGTAGCATTATATCATAACAATTTTAGTGAATTCAAATAGGCAATAATAAGTGCTAAAATTATTATTGAAATACTGGAATAGTATAAGATGCGATACAAAATACAAAATATCTTTACACATATTGGAAGGACAAGATTAAACAACCTGTTGTGTATTCTCACGCTTGCATTCTTCACCCTGGTACTTAATGCCTTTCTGTTTAATTACACATCGGTCTACAAGGATTTGGAACTGAGCGAGACTGTCCCACCACTTGTCGCTTTTCTAAATGACACTGTAATTGAGGAGGATGCTAAGACGTTTGCTAATCAGATACAAAAACAGGACAAAATTCTGTTTATTGATTTTGTGTCTAAGGAAGAAAACCTGAATAGGGCAGAAAAACAATTTGGTTCCCTTGCTAAACTGATAAAAAGGGTTTTTACTGATAGCAACCCATTTCCTGCCTCTCTCGAAATATATGTAGACGCATCCAATGTTTCACGAAAGACGTTAGAAGAAATCTCTTATGAAATTGAATCTTTTGCACAAATAGATGATGTCAATCTTACAGGATCTGGAATTCTCACGGATTTATTTAGACAAACCACACGTATGACAATTGCTTGTATCTCAATAACTGTTCTACTGATAATCCTCACTATTCGTGCTGCTGTCATAAGAACTGCACGTTCACGGCATGATGAAATCCAACTCATAACACTTATAGGAGCAACCAGAGGACACATCAGGAACCCTTTCCTTTTCCAGGGACTTTTCTTGGGCTTTTTCGGTACCCTTGGGGGTTTAGCTTGTTTCTATATGCTCTATTGTGCGTTTACTTATCAGCTCGGTGTGCTGGAATTCCTACCTTATAATCAACTCCTCAGTGTTGTATGTACGGGTGTCCTTCTGGGATTATTTGCTGGAATACTTGCAAATAGGAAGTATACAAAAACGCACTTAAATGAGATATAAACGAAAGAAAATTCATGCAGAATATAGAAATTAGCAGGATCTTCAGTAATATAGGAGATTTTCTACAGATTCGTGGAGATGCATCATTCAAAATTCGGTCATATCAGAAAGCTGCCAGGATTCTTGCCGATTTGACAGTGGATGTGAGGGAATTGATCGAATCGGGTAAATTTCAGAATATCCCCGGAATCGGCAAAACAATAGAAGAAAAAACAAAAGAGATGCTTGATACCGGTACATGTGAAGCTTATGAAAAACTCAAAACAGAAATGGGTTTAGAGTCTTTAGAATTATTGGATGTTCAAGGAGTAGGAGGAAAAACTGCTAATAGACTATATTACGACCATAATATTAAAAGTGTAAAACAACTTGAACAAGCAGTACAGGATGGAAGTCTACAAAGTGTAAAAGGATTCGGAAAAAAAACACTACAAACAATCACAGACAGTCTTCAATTCATTAATACAAACAGAGGTATCCGGCTTAGTTCAATCGCTGATACTCTTGCACAGAACCTAACCTCTATCCTTAATGAATGTGAAACCATCGTGAGATTCGATGTGACAGGTGAGGTGCGTCGATGTGAAGAGGTGTGCCGCAGCATTGAGATTGTTGTACAGTGCAGACAAGATGTAACGACTACCGAGAATGACATCCTTGAGAAAATCTCAAAAAATAAACAGAAACTGGCATTAAAATTGGTCGAACATGATGAGAGAATTACAGTACCGATTATACTAAAACGGTTTCGACAAATTCACTTTCATATTGACAACGATTTTCCTGTTGTCCTCTATTTATGTGATGTCCCAGAATACGATTCAATTCTCTTTCTGACGACAGCATCAGAAGAACACCTCTCAGCACTACCTAAAGATTCTACTATTAACATAGACATGCATTCAGAGAACACAGAATATTGGATGAATACTAAGGATGATTCAGAAACAGAGATATATGAGAAACTGGGTATGTGCTATATACCACCCGAACTTCGTCAGTTTTCAGATTCCGTGTCATTGGCTCTGGAGAATAAACTACCGTCATTGATTGAATTGACAGACATACGAGGTGACTTGCATTCACACACTGAATGGAGTGATGGTAGAAACACGATGGGTCAGATGGTGGAAGCTGCCACTGCTCAAGGACTTGAATACTTAGGAATTACAGACCATTCTGCGTCATCTACTGTGGCAAACGGGTTAGATCAGAAGCGATTATTAGCACAAATAGAACACGTCCGCAAACTTAACGAGCAAATTGAAGGCATAACCCTATTGGCAGGATCTGAAGTTGACATAAGACCGAATGGTTCACTCGACTATCCTGATGATATATTGGCACGACTGGATATCGTCATCGCAAGCATTCACAGTCAGTTCACACTTTCGGAGGCTGCTATGACAGAACGTATGATCGCTGCGATCGAGAATCCTTATGTTAAAATCATCGGGCATCCCACAGGACGTCTTCTTGGCAGTAGACCCATGTATCCGTTAAATATTGATGATGTAATCCGTGCTGCCGCAGAAAACAATACAATTTTAGAGATTAACGCGTCTCCAAGTCGCTTAGACCTTGGACCAGAGTATGTTCAAAAGGCAAAAGAAGTTGGTGTTCTTATGTCTATAAACACTGATGCACATTCTAAATTGCAGTTTGGATTCCGTAGGTTTGGGGTAAACGTTGCTCGTAGAAGCGGCTTAACGAAGGATGATGTAATCAACACCTATTCTTTAGAGGAACTACGTGAGAAACATATCATTAAATCGTAAATGGAGGAGTATATATTGAAAAGATCAAGACTATCTCCCGCAAAACGCGCCATAATAATCGGAATGGATGGGGCAAGTATGGAGCTTGTAAACAATATGATCACCTGGGGACATACACCTAATATGGCGAGACTGCGTCAAACTGGTGTTCATCGTCCAATGATCGGCGTTTTTCCAACTCTAACCCCACCTGGATGGACAGCTCTTTCTACAGGTTCGTGGCCTGGTACTCATGGTGTTATGGACTTCAACATACGAGATATTGGAAAGGATCTTGATAAAACAGTGTGGGGTATAAACACTGGTTTATGTCAATCCGAATATATTTGGAATCTGGTAGAACGATCAGGCGGAAAACCTATACTTGTCAAATGGGAAATGTCCTGGCCCCCCACTGTTACGACAGGTATTCAAGTAGAAGGAACTGGACCCGGTGTTTCAAACCATCATCAGGTTGCTGGTTACCATCTATTTGTAGCTGGAAAATGGGCACCACGTCCAATTGGCGGACAACGTGATCCTGAAACACTTGACCCAAGTGCCTTGCAAAAAATAAAACACATCGATTCCATTAGTATCAAGACATTTGAGAGTGAAAGATGGCAAGGAACCGTCATTGAGTCTAACAAACCTATAAAAGAGGTGGAGTTAACGATCCAACCATTGGCACGTGGAAGAGAGAATATGAACCGCGGTAAATCAGGAATACCGAAGACATTCTACGGCCTAATCTATGCTTCTGGGGAAAATGGTTATGATAGAATAAAGATCTTTAAGGGTCGTTCGACAGATACCGTTATCGCAGATCTCGCTACCGGTGATTGGAGTGAATGGTGGATAGATGACTTTGAAATTGATACGGAAGTGGTTCAGGGTTATGTTCGTATGAAATTAATCACCTTAACATCAAATGCCGATGCATTTGAGCTTTTTGTGCCACAGATATGGCCTCGGATCGGATACACTGTGCCTGCCGAAATAGCTGCTGACATTGATCAGAATGTTGGTTCATTCCTGCAAAATCCAGCAAGAGATGCACTCGGTCAAGTAGACGATGAAACATACTTTGAGTTGTTAGACTATCATCATAATCGATTGGCAGATGTCGCGACACATCTTGCAGAAAACAACGATTGGGATGTACTCATGGTGGAAACACATGCACCCGATTATGCCAGTCATTTCTTTCTAAGTCAAGCCGATGAAATAAGTGGTGCTTCAGCAGAAACCATACACCGTTGTCGTGAAGGACTGCGACGCACCTATCAATCGGTAGATCAGATGATAGGAAGGATTGTAGAACTCGCTGATGAAGAGACGGTTGTATTAATCTGTGCAGACCATGGCGGAACACCTAACCAATATCGGGCAGTAGACATTGAAAGAGTATTGGAAGAAACCGGTTTTATTGTAAGAGATCGTGACCAATCTATTGACTGGACAAAAACACGGGCAGTTAACGTCGGATTAGTACATATCTTTATTAACTTGGTTGGTCGTGAACCAAACGGTATCGTTCCTGCTGAAGATTATGAAACAACTCAACTTGAGATCATTAATGCACTTCATGCATACACTGATAAAGAAACAGGAAAATACCCTTTCTCATTAGCAGTCACCAACGCCGATGCTGAGATGCTGAACTTACATGGCGACCTTGTGGGTGATGTCGTATACGCTCTGAGACCAGAGTTTGATGGTGCACATGGGAAACAATTACCTTCAGTTAGTTTTGGTATTGGTGGTCAGCATTCAACGTTTATTTTATCGGGGGCTGGTGTTAGAAAAGGAATAGCGTTAGAACGGCAAGTACGTGTCGTTGATGTAGCACCAACACTCTGTTATCTTTTGGGATTACCGATGCCTACAAACGTTGAAGGTGGCATAGTATATGAAGCATTGGAAGATCCAAACTGGCATTTAACACGTTTATTGGAATTTGAAGATTAGAATCTGAGAATTGTGATTATTCAGGAATCCGCTGCATATAAATGTCATAGTCAGTACCGCGAGCATCACTCCAGATTACAATTGCGCTACCTGCTTCCGTTGAAATTGCTGTCGGGGTTATCTGTTCTTTCTCTGCGTTACAGACAGGTATACCATCTTTGTTCCATAAGATATTTCCACTAAAATCAAGCCTTTGTGCGTATATAGCATCTTCAGTTATGTCACCAAAATCATTCCGATAGTCAAGCCAATATACGATACAACCATTTGCTCCGTCAGATACTAGTTTAGGTATCTGTTGAACGCCTCCCGCCGTGCAAACAGGAATGCCATTGGGATCCCACAATAAATTTCCATCTGAATTGATTCTTTGTGCATAGATATCAGCAAATATATCTCTATCATCCCACCAAACGACGATGAATCCTCCTTTGTTATCGCTGACGCTATCTGCTTGTTGCTGATTTACCGACATTTTGCAGATTGGGATACCATCCTTTTCCCAAGATGTCTTACCTGCTTCGGTGAGATGTTGGGTATATAACTGCGAACGTGTGAATAGATTTGGGTCGTTTCGAAAATCTGACCATACACAATATGCCCCACCTTTACCATCTGAAATGAGCTGCGGTGATCCTTGATTTCCTTTAGCAGTACATACGGGAGTAGGTTTCTCCCACTGGGTATTACCATTCCTATCAATTTTCTGTGCATACACATTCCAATCGGGAGTATTAAAATCCCACCATGCTACGATTGCTCCACCATCGTTGTCAGGTATCAGAACAGGATCGTATTGGTCACCTTGGCCGGCATACACTGGTATACCATTCTGTTTCCAGCTTGGTATACCGTCTGTAGATATCCTCTGTGCGAAAATGTCTTGGTTACCTGTTCTCCAATCCTCCCAGACAACAATAACGCCTCCGCTACCATCTGATACAGCCACAAAATCATCTTGTAGTGTTTTCTCAATGCATACTGCTACACCATCAGGTTTCCACATTTTCTGTCCTTTAGAATCTATACGTTGTGCATAGCAATCCTGGGATCCATTTCGAGTATCCCCCCAAATAATGATCGCTCCACCTTCCATATCTGAAACAAGAATTGGCGGACCTTGCGATGATTCGTGGTCACAGACAGGTATCCCATCAGGTTGCCAAAGCAGGTTACCTTCTTTATCAATCATCTGTGCATACACATCATAATTTTCGTTTCGTGCATCACGCCATGCCATGATTACGCCATCATCTTTGACTTTTGTGACTGCTGGGAAATGCTGTGCTTTCTTTGCAATACAAACAGCGAAATTCTCGATGGGATTCAATTGTGAAAGGACAGGACAGGAAAGAATGAGGAGTAAGCAGACAGTCAGAAGAATGTGTGATAAAACTGTCCATCCGATACTGAAAAAACCATATTCAGGATTAGATCTTGTCGTCATCGTTTTTAGATTACATTGATTTATTGTTTTTATGAATGGATAGAGGTACTGTATCAAAGCGTGGCATTTTTACATCAATAGTTCTTCACCTATTGGAAAGAATTGATCAGCCATAGCTTGAAGGTCCATTGAAGTATTATGTTCAAATGCTACTATTTCTATACGTTTTTGTTGCTGTTTGATAAGTTCCGCTAATGGACAAAAGTCACCATCCCCACTTGCTAAAATTACAACATCTAAAGAACTTAACATAGAGACGACATCAACCGCAATTCCAACATCCCAATCACCTTTTGCGGAACCATCGCCTCTTAAACGTAGGTCTTTACTCCTTATTGTATAACCGTTGTGCTCTAACAACGAAATGAAATTTGATTGTTTGATTTCTGGAATCTGAACGATATATGCAAAAGCTGAAATCAGGTGGCGAGGTCCTACAATGAGATCAAGAAGTTTGATATAGTCTACTCTTCGTTCAAAGCGGTCTTTTGCTGCATAGAACATATTCTGTACATCAACAAAAACACCTACGCGAGGTTGAGACGATTCGTTCCTGACGTTAAAGTTAATATCCAAAGGTGAGCCATCAAATTGACTAACAGTCTGACGAATCTGATTGAGAGTTTTACGAGATGTTTCATAGCGTTTGTCTATGAGATCGAAATGTAATTGAAGATCACTTTTTAGTTGGTCTAATGCACTTTTTTCCTTATAGATTGCTTCTTCAGCTAATTTTAATTCAACTTGGAATGATTCATTTGCATCCTTAAGTTGAGTTAGTTTGATAAGTTCCGCTAATGGACAAAAGTCACCATCCCCACTTGCTAAAATTAC
>VXOP01000131.1 GCA_009839975.1 Candidatus Poribacteria bacterium | reverse complement strand
ACATAATTTCTGCGAAATAAATCAACTTATTGCAAGCCCGAAACTACTCATTGCGAAAAAATAAAATGAATGATCTCCTTAATCACCTTGCTGAACATTTTAATATCAATCCAAATGAGATTACATTCGAAAAGCTTCTACACGGCAGACGAGAAAAGCAGAATGTCCACAAGATAAGAGTCAAGAATGAAATATACTTACTCAAGAGGCACGAAGTCGTTAGAGCTGCAACCGATTTTGGACACACTCCTTTCAGAATTGAAACCCACACATTGTCTATGCTAAACAAAGGTGGGTGTTCTGTACCGCAAATTGTGTGGTTATCTGAACAGCAGAATGCTTTTTTGCTTAGTTGGTGTGGAGATGAGACACTTGATACCATTGCACAAAAGAAATCAAACACAAACCGAATATCTACGGGTTGGGAAACCCAATCTGCGGGTTGGGAAACCCAACCCCTACGACAGAGGATTTTAAAAGAACTGTGTAAAATTGAAAATTTCTTTGCGGAAAACGCCGCCCATTTCAGACCATACTTATTTCAACATAATCTGGAGCAGAACCTTCGTCGCTTGCTTGAACAAGGGAGAAGTACATTGGGTTATTTGCAGCATT
Organism: Candidatus Poribacteria bacterium; assembly: GCA_009839975.1. GTDB lineage: Bacteria > Poribacteria > WGA-4E > WGA-4E > WGA-3G > MSPOR6. Next base: position 10,488 of record VXOP01000131.1, on the reverse strand, counting down.
TAAGGAAGACTGCCCCTACAGAATTACAGAGTGCTCAGCTTGATGCAGCATGGAAATCTATAACAGGCCAACTTTTAGATGCAAAACCTACTTTAGGTGCTCTTGACTACCAAGCACACAATATCGTGATTGGTAATCAACAACCCCATTTTATTGACTTCGCAAGTATTGGGTGGGATTGGCAAGAACGTAGATTGGTTCAATATTTTAATAGTATCGGTGCTTACAAGGAAGGAGCTAACTTTAATTCGCTGTTGAATTCTGAATTAGTTGAAATTTATGTAGAATGGGTAACGCAACATCGCGAAAACTGTTCTCCCACAGAAATTGCTGCGCGGGTAGATAGTCATCACTTGCTTTTCTATCTATCTGTTATCCATAGGGTTTTGGAAGCAGTAGCAAAACCGAAGAGGCTTGATAGCAAGATTTTGTCTGAAGCATGGGGGAATTTGCAGTCAAGATTTAAACACGCTATTTCCTTGATCGTTGAAGTGAAACTCAGCGATGACCCGTTCACAAACCAGATACGCGAAATGATTGCTGAAAGTCAAACAGAATAACATCATTCAAAAATAGTCGCATCAAGATTCTGTAAAAACTCTTCTACTTCTGGCGTTGATGGTTTGTTTTCTATTGGCGTTAAACTTGGGTTGTTGAATTCTTTTTGATATGACTTTATCAGAGCATATAGTGCTTTTAGGTCAATCAATCTATTGTCTATGGCTTCGTAAACTTTCTCAAACTGTTTTTCAACTGTTTCTTTTGCGATCCCATCAGGTCTATGTCCGATGAGAAGTTTTTCTGTCCCTACTACAGCCCGTGATGCTGTCCAGTATCTCAAACCTTCAGCACCCCCCATCATATTGTAGATAATGGCACCAGCACCGATACCTACCATCACAAAAATAATCAGAAATAGTAAAACTCTTCTGTAGCAACCGCTGATTTTCTGTGCAATTAATGACATTTATCGTATCTTCCCTTCGCCGTTGTGTCCACTATAAAAAATGAGTTCATCCCTTATACGCCTCGCTTATCGTCCCATATATCCACATGCACCCGTGGTGAATACCGATATCCGTTTTCTTTGCACAACTCAACTAACCACTCCTGTTTCTGATTTAATACAATTGCGTTTTTACCTTGCGGCATCAACATTATAACGTCAGCAGGAATACATAAATCTAATTGTAATGTCTGAATTTCAGCAATATCCTCAGGTGTATCTACAACAAACTTTACTTGACACGAATAGGTGTCTAAAAACTGACGAATCACTTCAGGACATATCCGACCGCGTTCATGGCGTTTGTAAAAACGATCATCTGAAGATGGATTGGAATTGCGTAACTTCGGACTCAATGATATGAGATGTGCAGCTACCTCAGCAAAAATTGTTGCGTTCGTCTCAATGGTAATATGATGTCCAAGACTATCCAACTCGCCACAGAGTTCTATCAATTCTTTCGTCTGGATAAAAGGTTCTCCACCTGTGATAACGACATGCTTACAGCCGAACTGTGCAATTGCTGATACAGTATCTGCTACAGTAATGTCTTTATTCTCTGGCTGCCATGAAGTATAAGGCGTATCGCACCATATACATCTCAGGTTACAGTAACTTGTCCTGAAGAAAACAGATGGAACACCTATCAGCTGCCCTTCACCTTGAATTGTATGGAAAAGTTCACTGTATTTCATTATGAGACCTGATTAAGACTATCCAATACAAGGTAACAGATGTCTATATTAGCCTCCTACATTTCAATGAGTTCAATCTGAACGTTATCCGGTCCCTTGAAAAATGCCATCATCAGTCCAGCAGGCTTCAAGTCTTCGAGTTCTGCCCCTTTTTTCTGCAGTTCAGCCACAGCAGCATCAAGGTCTTCTACAGTAAAAGCGAGTTGATAGACACCCCATCGTGGATTACCACTGGTTGCTTCAACTTCCATATCACCGAATTTAGGTGAGAGAAAAATACGTTCGCCACCAACTTCCATCCGAACAATTTTCAATCCTCTGACTTCAACTGTATCCGTAACCTTACCGTCAAACATCTTCTCGTAATACGCAACAGCAGCGTCAAGGTCCTCACATCTAAGATGTATATGATGAAATGTGAATTTAATTATCTCCTTGGCCATCTAAAACTCCTCTTGAAAAGCAACTATAATAAAATGAATGTTGATAGATGTCAACGTATCCGAAATGGGGTGTGTAGCGTTTTGTAGAAATATGCAGATAAAACTTGTAGGAGCCCGTTTTAATAAACATTGCCGAAACGCGACCTGTCGGGAATCTGCCATGTTTATTAAAGCAGGTTTCCTACAAACTACTTTTGGGATGATAAACCAGAACTTTACACACCCTCCGAGATGTCAGGTCGGTCATATACCGTTGACAAATCATCTAAGTGTTGCAATTATAACAAAAACAATCATATCAAGTCAAGTAAGAAGAATCAAGGGAGTAAAGTTTCTGTCACTATAAGTGTCAATTTTGGGATTGCCTATGCTCTTAATAGTAGTAGGCACTCTCCGAGTGCCGTCTCATCTGAGAGACAGGTGACAAAATACTTTCACACCCAAAAATACAAAAAAAGCTAAACTTTTTTGTCTGAAAGTGATATATATAATAAAGCAGGTGATCACCTTGTTTTTATAGAGTTTGGTATTATTGATATTTTTCGTGGATACTGTTGAAAGGAGGGCACCTATGACATACGAACGCGGTCCACATTACGCAGGAAATTGTCCATTCTAAGTGCTGTTGCTATTAGCTTCAGTATGATAATGAGAAACATTAGTCGGATTACACTGATTAGGAATACTGATAAATAAGCGTTTCTGCTTTTGTTTGATTTACACGTTTACGCAAATTCTATCAGAAATCACTTGATATACCAAGTCAATAATCCGCGAAATCTGCGTCCTCCGCGATTCTGACAAAAAAGATGACAAAATCTTTATACATTCATCCTTACTTGCATTTCTTGTCTTGTTATGGTAAACTCTGTTAGTCCAAATTGAAACCACCAGTATAAAAATTCAAATAAGGAGATTAACTTATGATTCCCCGTTTATTTGCAGGATGCTGTATTTTGACCCTCGTTATGAGCGTAATGGCTGTCCAAGCCGCTGGAATTGCCGTTGTTGATTTTGCTGACGAATGGACAAAGGTTGATGCGTTGCGTCAGACACTGGATGAATTCGACGTTGTGTATGATGATCTGACGAATGCACTTGAAAATGGGCAGCTACCTTTTAAAGCAGAACATAGAATCTTCTTAATCGGTAGCATGACAACCAACAATGCTGTACTTCACCAAAACCTTGATAAGAATGCAAAAGCGATTCAAGATTTCGTCAAAAATGGTGGTGTCATCTGGGAACCGACCCAAGCTGATCAGAATGAAGCGAATGTAGATTGGTTACCTCCTGAATTGAGTTGTGTTCGGAGTGACCGTGATAGTCCAGATTTTGAAATACTGGCAGCAGACCATCCGCTCTTTAACAAACCAAATCGTATGGATGAGGAATCGTTTAAAGATTGGGGACATCAAAACTGGCCTACTGTTTGGGAAGTCATCGCTTCGCAAAAAGGATTTGACGTGTTGATGGAAAGTTCGGGAGATTCTGTCATCATGGAAGCAGAATACGGAAAAGGCAAGTTCCTGATGATGGCAATTGCACCCGATAAATATCATATCGTTGGTAACGATGACAATACGAAAGACATGGCAAAGCTTTTCATGGAGAATTTGCTGAACTATGTTGAAGAATTTGCTGATGTTAAAGCAGATGATAAGCTCACAACGAGGTGGGCGAATTTGAAAATGTGGGACTGATCAGAAAAGCAGAATTACAGAACATCCAACTCATAAATCCGCGTAATCCGCGTCCTCCGCGATTCTGACAAAAAAGATGACAAAACTTTACACACCCTTATAATAAAGTTTTCTTGAATTTTAGTCCAAAATATGCTACTATATAAACGGAAGCAAAGAGATGATAGAAAATCGACAGAAGTGTACGAAGAAGTTGCAGCGTGGGATCGCAGACGAAAGGAAGCCGAAAATCGGGGTGAGGAATTTACTGAGCCCCCGCCGACGCAACCGCAGGAAAAATCAAAAGAATAACGTTATCATTGATGGGTCGTCAATCCAAACTGACGACTCTCTTTTTATGTTGCTATCTTTGTAGCACAATCTGTTAGATTGTGCATATATAAGGAAGAACCTAACATGCACCACACATCACAACAAAACGATTGGTTAGTCCAACCATTTCAAGAACCCGCTACAGTCCAAGAAACGGACAATCAGCTTATTCTCACTAACGGTCTCATTCAGCGAACATTCGTCACCACACCGAATTTTGCAACGGTAGATTATACCAATCAAATTACCGGTAGCAGCCTTCTACGAGGTATCAAGCCAGAGGCAATACTGACGCTTGATGGACACGAATATGAAGTCGGGGGTTTAAAAGGACAACCCGATTACGCCTATCTTGATGACGAATGGATTGCAGACTTGACCACGGACGAGAACGCATTTCAGTTTCAAGAATATCAAGTCGGTAAACCTGAGGCACAGTATCCGTGGGTAAAAAGACGGAATATAACACCAGCAGCATATCCACCAGAAGGTGTGACACTGACGGTTGAATTCTCACCACCGCCATCCCTTGACTCCCTTCAGGTTTGTGTGCATTATGAACTATACCAAGGTATTCCGGTAATGTCCAAGTGGATCACTATTCAAAATAACGGTCAAAAACCGATTCAATTGGATGCCTTAAGCTGTGAAATCCTTGCGGTGAACGAGCAGGAACAACATCGACTACAAGTGGAGAGCGATTATGCGTTCAGTAGAATGGAAACGACACAGTGGGGACCAGATGCGGATTACCTGACACAAGTGGATTATCGCTATCAGATGCCACTCTTGATGACGAGCCATTATCCACTCGGTCCGGGTGTGCTGCTTCAACCGGGAGAGACGTTCACAAGTTTTCGCACGTTTGAAACATTTCATGATAGTGATGATCGTGAACGTAAAGGACTTGCACGACGTAAAATGTATCGCACAGTCGCGCCACAGGTCACGGAGAATCCTATTCTCATGCATGTACGGAGTGCCGAACCAGACTCTGTGCGTTTGGCAATTGACCAGTGTGCAGAAGTCGGTTTTGAGATGGTGATTATGACTTTTGGGAGTGGGTATAATATTGAAAGCGAAGACCCGGAATACATCGCTAAAATGAAAGATTTAGCGGATTATGCACATAGTAAAGGTATTCAACTTGGTGGCTATACACTGATGTGTGCTTCGCGGAGTGCGGGTGATGAATATAACTGTATTGACCCAGAAACGGGGAAACCCGGTAGCAGGTTTGGACAGAGTGCATGTCTTGCAAGTGCATGGGGAGATGGTTATGTCAAACGAGTGCTGAATTTCATGGATGCAACCGGAATGGATATCATAGAGACAGACGGTCCTTATCACGGTGATGTCTGTGCTTCAACGGAGCATGAACACCATAACGGTTTAGAAGATTCGCAATTACGGCAGTGGGAAGCGTGCGTTAACTTTTACCACGAATGCCGAAAACGCGGTATCTATATCAATTCACCAGATAATTATTACCTCAACGGTGCAAACAAATGTGGTATGGGTTATCGGGAAACGAACTTTAGTTTACCCCGCGAGCGACAAATTCTGATTGCACGACAGAATATCTACGATGGCACTTACGAAAAAACGCCAAGTATGGGGTGGATGTTCGTGCCGTTGGTAGAGTATCACGGTGGTGGACAAGCCGCAACATTTGAACCGCTCTGTGAACACCTTGATGACTACGAAGCACATCTTGCACAGAACTTCGGCAGTGGTGTGATTGCTTGCTATCGTGGTCCGCGGTTATATGACACAGACCAGACAAAAACAATCGTTAAGAAATGGGTTGACTTTTTCAAAAAGTATCGTACAATATTAGAGTCTGATGTGATTCACGTGCGGCGTCCAGATGGCCGTTCCGTTGATTGTATGCTACACGTTAACCCACAAATCAATCCATGTGGACTCGCGATGCTCTACAATCCTACACGGATAACGCAAGAGACCACTCTGAAACTGCCGTTATATTATACTGGATTGTCTGAAACCGCTAACATTCGTGAGAAAGAGGGAGAACCGAAACAGTATAAAATTGACCGAAACTACAACGTTGAAATTCCTATCAAAATGGAGGCAAAAAGCGTTAGTTATCTCGTTATAGATTAAGAAATATGAGCATACTCGTCAATAAAAATACAAAAGTAATAGTTCAAGGTATCACTGGACGTTCAGGACGTTTTCACACAGAACAGTGTGTGGATTACGGCACGCAAATTGTTGCTGGTGCTGTCCCGGGTAGAGGAGGAACCGATGTAAACGGTATCCCCGTTTTTGATACCGTCGCACAAGGTATTGCGGAAACAGGAGCAGATACCTCTCTTATATTCGTTCCCGCACGTTTCAACGCCGCAGATTCTATTATGGAAGCTGCAGATGCGGGGGTTGAATTAATCGTCTGTATTTCTGAGCACATCCCTATCCTTGATATGGTGAAGGCAAAAGCTTTCTTAAATGGTAAACAGACACGGTTAATTGGTCCGAACTGTCCGGGTATCATCACTCCCGGTGAATGCAAAATCGGTGTAATGCCAGCATTTGCTTATTCACCGGGTAACGTCGGAATAGTCTCACGAAGCGGGACGTTGACCTATGAAGCCGCATATCAACTCAAGCAACTCGGTATCGGGCAATCCACTTGTGTCGGTATCGGAGGAGACCCTGTGATTGGGACAAGCTTCGTTGATGTACTCAAACTTTTTGAGGAAGATGATGGCACACATGCAGTTGTCTTAATCGGTGAAATCGGAGGAACAGCAGAGGAGACAGCAGCACAATTTGTTCAGGAACACATGACGAAACCTGTTGTCGGTTTCGTCGCAGGACAGACTGCACCTCCCGGCAAACGGATGGGACATGCAGGTGCCATCATCTCTGGTGGAAAAGGCACTGCCGCAGATAAAATAGAATCTCTCAAGAATGCAGGAATTGCTGTTGCTGATGACCTAACCACTATCGGAGAAACCGTTGCAAAGGTATTGGGGTAACAAATTCAACAATGAAGAAAGACATCGCTTACCTTCAGACTAAAAAGCAGCAGCACCAACCGATCACCGTGCTAACCTGTTACGATTACCCCACGGCTTGCATGCAAGATGCAGCAGAAATAGACATCGTTTTTGTGGGGGATAGCGTTGGCACAAACATCCTCGGCTACAAAAGCGAGATGGAGGTGACGATGGCGGACATGCTGCATCACCTCAAAGCTGTACGTCGCGGTGTCACTTATGCCTACCTCCTCGTTGATATGCCTTATGCATCTGACCGAAATACCAAACAAGCCGTTGCGAATGCAAATGTTTTCTTAGACAACGGAGCTGATGGTATTAAATTGGAAGGTGGCACAGAAAAAATACCTATTGTTACCGCACTCACCGAGCAAGGAATAGATGTGTGTACACACATCGGACACAACCCACAGATACACGGTACAAGAGCATCAACACACGGCAAAACGGTTGCGAAAGCAAAGGAACTCATTCAAACTGCATCAGCACTTGAAAACGCAGGTGCGAAACTCATCGTGCTTGAGAAAATCACAGAAGAGATTAGCCAAATTATCACGGATACGCTTGATATCCCAACAATAGGTATCGGATCGGGTAGATACTGTGACGGACAGGTACTCGTTATCAACGATATATTGGGGATAGGGACTCCTTTCAGACATGCAAAACGTTATCAAGATTACAGCCAACTTACTCTTGAGGCGATATGTCAATACAAGCAAGAGGTAGAAAACGGTGACTTTCCAACAGATGCTAACGTTGTCCACATCGCCGCTGACAAGTTAGCACGGATTCAGAAGTGGTTGGAGGCAGAACGTTGATACACCTTGCCCTTTCCTCTTACTGTTCCACCCCGTTAATGACTTCCTCCCAATCCCAAAGAAGGATTGAACCATCATATCCCGCACTGACGAGAGTTTTACCATCTGGTGAGAATGAAAGAACATACGGTGAAGCAGAATGTCCTTCAAGCGTAGTGAGTAGGTCGCCAGTAACCACATCCCGTAATTGAATTCCTCCACCAATAATACTGAGAAGAAGCACGGTATTATCTGGTGAAAATACCGCTTCAAGCCAATAAGTATCAGCTCCAGTGGACACTTCCTTAAAGTGGGGTTGTTTCGCCCGTCCCACCATACGGATTCGTTTTTGCATTACTACAGCAATTAAGGATCCGTCAGGAGAAATTGTTATATCCATAATGGTTTTTTCAATAGGTTGTTCTTCAAAGAAGGAGGTTAACAGAACACCATCTTTGACATCCCACAACTGCACCTTTTTTTCACTGGTACCTATGACAAGTCTATATCCATCCGGTGAAAATGCCATTGCTCTGAGCCATTCGGATCGATCCGCAAACTGGATATCAAAGGTATCGTCGGTTTCTGTATTCCATACGCGAATTTTTCCATAAGTATGGCTATGAACCCCGAAGGCTATCGTTTTTCCATCAGGTGAGAATTCTATCTCTGAGAAATTTTCATTGGTATACACCAAGGTATTCAACTCACGTCCGGTGCTGACATCAAAGACGCGAATCATAGGGGTCGTCCCTAGCGGTTCTGTCGGTGCGTTCATTTTGCCTTTGCTGACAAGTTTTGTTCCATCGGGTGAAAATGTCAATGGTGCTGATTCTGCATCCCATCTCGTATTTTCAAAAGCAGTTTTTGTGCGGTGTGTCGTTATTTGTGATGTCTCCAAATCCCACAACGTAATGATTCCGCTATAATCGACGCAGGCAAGGATAGAACTATCATTCAAGTAACGGGTGCTTCTTATCCAAGGAGTGTGTCTGGTTATGTGAGATGTAATCAGTTTTCCTGTTTTGATGTTCCAATACTTGATTGTACCATCATCACTTGCACTCGCGAGTGTGCGGCCATCTGTTGAGAATGTTAAATATTCAATAAAACCGATATGTGCTTTAAAGGTAGTGATCAATTCACCAGTGGTAGTATCCCATAATTTTACATGCTGACCTGCTCCACATGCAAGGATTTTTCCATTTGGAGAGAATAACAATACGTCTGGACCGCCAACTAACTCCTGATGGGTTCGCAACAAATCCTCACTTAACGATTGTTCTTGGAGTAGGATAGGTTCATTATTGCCTGACGTATCCCATAACCGTACGCTTCTATCTAATCTGCCACTTGCAAGGTGTGTGCCATCCGGTGAAAATGCCAAGGATATAACACGATTAGAATCGAGTCCTATAAAATCGCCTGCTTGAAGCGTTTCTGCTGGTCCTGTGAGCGTAGACAACTTTCTGCCAGTCTTTGCGTTCCACAGTGCAAGTGTAAAACTATCTTCAGCTATCGCAATTTTGTCGTGTGTAAGTGCATAAACATCATGGGGATGTGAATCGAGCCGATTTTCAAGCTTCTTAACATGACTTATTCCGGTATCGGTATCCACCGAATAGATCGTGTCTCCTGCTTGATTCAACCCGACAAGTGTTTTGCTGTCATCGGAGAACCAAAACTCCGATGCAGCAGGCAGCGGATCGTGTAGTGTAACCTTTTGTCCTGTATCTATCTCCCACAACTGGAATCCTGTTTCCCATTTACTACCTCCAATCGCGCTACTTGGGTCACCTCCACCATTTGCGAGGAAACGTCCATCTGGCGAAAAAGCAAACGCTTCACACATTCCCGGTAACAGTGAAATCTCCTGTCCAGTCTCTACATCATACATCCACAAACCGATTTCAGTGCCAACAGCAAGTTGTTTACCATTTGGGGAAAACTGAATCCCTCTAATTATGCCTTTTCCTAAACGTTTTTTTGCCTTTTCAGGCAATTCCCATTGTGTGTAATCTTTCACTGTTTCCTCTTTTTGTGCATCTTCAGATAAAGTGGTGCTGTTATTATCTTGTTGAGCTTCAGGCTCATTCTGCTTTACCAATACATTTTCATTTATTGCTTTTGTTCGTACATCAAGTTTAGATTCCAGATTCGCTACTATAGGGGTATCAATGATCTCTATCGCGATCTCTGCAGTGGCATCGAAACTATAAGGTTTCTGAAAACGTGCCAAGAAATTGCTATTTCCAAAACCGAGAATAAGCAACACCACTGCTAACGTGGAAGCGGTAATTGCCCACGGCGCGAAAGGTTTATTACTTGTCGGTGTAGTGGGTTTGACCCGTGAAATTTCACGCATGACATTCTCAGTAAGGTGTGGTGTGATTTGGAAATTGTCTAATGCTTCTCTAATAATCCCCTCATCCTTCTGTAAACGCTGCTGCGCGCGACGGAGTCTACTTTTTATCGTATTGGTAGATACACCCATAAATGTGCC
>VXOP01000366.1 GCA_009839975.1 Candidatus Poribacteria bacterium | reverse complement strand
GTCTTGTTTCATTTCTCTTGTTTTCATCTTTTGACCCCTTTCAAATTATTGTATATCTGAAATATCTTACTTATGTTTGGTGCATTACTGGCATGTTTCTTTTTTATGATCACTTCTTATTTCTGTTGAAATATATAACGAATTGTTCGTTAAAAAGGTTGACATGTCCGACATTAGTTGTTAATATATTTCGTGTTTTTCAGCTGCTTAACGGGTAATATCTATGAAGGAGATAAAAATGAGTGAAGCGTTACCACTAATTGCTTATCCGGACCTTGATAACCAGGTTAAAGCAATGGAGGAAGATGGGTATGCCTACCTACCACAGGTCATTGATTCGGAGGAACTTACTGAACTCCGTGATGCTATGGATAGGTTAACGGCAATTCCTGAGAGCTTTGATAAGCATAGTGTGCCAGAAAATGGGAGTGGATTTCTTAACAAACATATCAATAATGCCTTTAATCGCGACGTTGTATTTCTTCATTATCTTGATAAATCCCCTATCATTGAGTTAGCGGAGGCAGTACACGGTGGTGATTGTCATGTAATTGGTATGACGGCATGGATGACAGGTCCTGGTCGTCCTGATCAAGGACTGCATTCAGATTGGATACCAATATCACTTCCTGCCGATGTTCTGGGAGACCCGCGCGTTAAGGTGCCAATTTACATCACAACCGCACACTATTATCTGGATGATCTCTATGAGGACCTCGGACCGACTAAGTTTGTTCCCGGTAGTCATCTTTCGGGTCGCCGACCAGACGGTGAAACTGAGTGGAAGGGTGCAAAGGAACAGAGCATCCTGTGCAATGCTGGGGACGTAGTTATCTTCAGAAGTGAAGTTTGGCATAGAGGTACCGCAAACCGTAGTGATCAGACTCGCTATCTGTTACAGGTGCATTATGCCAATAGAATGATTACGCAGAAATATCCCCCTTACCTGAATCGGTTTCAGTTTAGCGAATCAATTTTAGAACAGGCGACAGAACGTCAACAGAGGCTGATGGGGAACCATCGTCCCGGTGCTTATGACTGATGTCACAGCGCAAATTACAGTATTGGCACCATACATGAGGGCTTTAGTCTCTTTTGAATAGTAAAGAATCCATCGGGACATCGTCAAGACGTATTGTTATTAGCGAAGACCCTCACGGTAAGATTATTGCTCTCAGTTTACTTCTTGCTTTTCTTTGGGGTGGGAATTCGCTGTCAATAAAGGTTGCTCTGGACGACATTGCCCCGATGGCATTGGCTTTTATCCGTTTTGTTATCGGTCTTGTCATCGTTGGGGGGTGGGCACTCTATCGCAGAATACCACTTGGCGTGAACCGAGAAGAGTTCTTTCGGTTGTCTCTACTCACGGTGATCTTCATCTTACAGATCATTACCTTAAACGTTGGTACCAAGTATACATCTGCTTCCCGGTCAACTATTTTTATCAATGCCTATCCGTTTTTTACGGCTCTATTTGCGCATCTTTGGATACCTGGGGATCGACTCTCTCTCACAAAAACATTAGGTATTGTCGTTGCCTTTGTCGGTGTATTCGTTACTGTTGCTCCAGAACTTACAGAAGGTCAGACAAGTGTGATTGGTGATATTATTGTCTTGGTCAGTGGGTGTTTTTTAGGTTTAAGGGTGGTTGTTACGAAGTTATACGTCCAATCAATTCATCCATATAAGCTCTTAGTTTGGTATCTGAGTTTGAGTCTGCCGTGTTATGCGGTGTTGAGTCTGATTTTTGAACGGGGTGCCCCATTTGCGTTGACATTCTCTGGGTGTATAGCACTATTTTATCAAGGCGGTGTGATCGCAGGTTTCTGTTTTCTGGTTTGGACTTCAATACTTGAAAGATATAGTGCAAGTAAGTTGGTCGTTCTTTTCTTTGCTACGCCTTTATCTGGCGTGTTTTTTAGTCATCTCATTTTGGGTGATGAACTCACCTTTAGTTTGTTAGCGGGTGCATTTCTGGTTGCCGCAGGTATTTATCTTGTAAATATGCGGCGTTGATGTGTGATGTACAAGAGCCTGATATTCTTCTATTGTGATGGCAGTTCACTTCTAAAATTCAAGCACCTCATCAATCTCCGCCATCACCCGCAACGTCTCTGCAACAGCAACTAAAATAGAACGATACTGCCGCACCTCCGCATGAATTAACATTTCTCCCCGCCTATCCTTCAACCATTTCTCACACACCTGATACGCGCCAATCTCATATTCCCATACTGCTGCAGGGACATTTGTGAAATGCTGTGTAGCGTTTATCCAAACATTACGATCTTCATGACGAGGCTTCCCAACAATGCCGTCACCTTCACCCTCAAACCGGTGACGATTCGGAATTTGCACATCTGTTAACAGATGCCAATTAATCAATTCCTGTCCTAACGCTGCAAGTTTGCGGAAATAGTCAATATCCTGCGGTAAAGGGATACGCGGAAAATCGTATTTTAGAAACTCATAATACCGTTCTCGATAAGTCGGACTATAGAGGACAGCATAGATATAAGCGAGAATCTCCTCTGGTGTAATACCTTCAGGGAGGTTTAGCGGTGAAACCTGCGGTAATTCCAACTTTTCTGCAAGTGCGGTGAGAAAAGCAGGTTTGAAATTGAGTTCGCGTTCTGTTGAACCTAATAATCTTTCTGAATCAGGATATAGGTACAGTGGAAACACGTATCCAGATTCACTTCCTCTGTTTGAGACATAACACTTTTCAGTGATTTTGTCAGTCATCAATGTGTGTTGCCATTTCGGACCAGTAACAATGCCACAGACGCAAAGGGCAAAATTGTCCCTTAGGAGATGAGACATAATAGCATCTCGAGGTGTACAGTGGAATCCACGCGTTCTTCCTGTATAATAGGTCCAGCGCGTATCATACGGACGGTAGTATATAGGTTGGATATGTTGTTCAGTATCAGGATGGCTACGGATATCCGTTTGGGCAAGGTGAACCTGCCAATCTCGAGTATCCCTTCGCAGTCCGAACCTTTCTCGCGCCACGTCTGCAGGGAGTGAAATAAAATCGGTTACCGTTTCACGAATATTTTCAATAGTACGCTGAATTGTCAAACTATCTCGAGCAGTAGCAATTCCAACTGAATGCACATCAAAAATGTCCGTAATTATCCAACCTGTTTCGTATTCAACACTGTAGTCCATCTCTTGTGGCACAAAAAGGTAGTACGGAGATTCTGGGTATAATTCACACCACGCCGTAGATTGAGCATCGGTTTCCGAAAGTTTTCTATATTTTTCTTCACGACTTCCCCACATATCAGCATAATAGATCTTTGCTGGTGTAGAATTGTTCTTTTCTTTTACGCACAACAAGATCGAAACCCCTTGTGAAATATCAAAGACGTTTTTATCTTTCTGCCCTTCGGGCATAGCCTCTTGTATCCTAGTGCTACCGTGCAAATTGAGATGGTATATTACGTTAAAACTGTCTATCAGACTTTTCCGCATGCCACGGAACATTGGTCTATCAAGAAAACTATTATTCACAATATAACCGAGAACCCCTTCACCATTTCTATCAATTCGCCACTGTGACCATCGAATAAACTTCACATAATCCCCTTGAAGTGCTTTTAAGTTCTTATCATCAAGCGGTTTTCCGTCTACCTGTTTGTAATCCTCAATGAGTTTGCCGATGAAAGTTAATTGACCTTTGCTATCACGGCTTGGGTTAGTCGAATGACGTGAATAGGGAGGATTGCCGAGAATCACAAGGACAGGTTCATCCCGTTTCACGGAGAGTGCTGCGTTTGCTTCATTAGAGATAAACGCAGCAAAAGGTAATGGTGTCTGCATTTCATCCGGTTGTTCCAAAGCATTGGTAAGATAGATACCGAGCCGTTCATTCGCTCGCCACCCTTGGGCTTGTAGGAACATACCCAATTTCAGATGTGCAATTGTATACGGAGCAACAAGCAGTTCAAACCCGAAAATCCGTTTGACGAGTTGCGCGTTGACATATTGATTCCAGTCCCCTGTGCCGTAATTGGTCGTTACATATTCTTGGATATGGTCAAGTACTGTCAGCAGGAATCCTCCCGTGCCTGTCGCAGGGTCAAGGATAAGCGTATCGTCATCAGCAAGTCCATCGGGTCCGTTGAGTTCAGTTTTGAGCAAGTAATCCACAGATTTGACGATGTAGGAGATAACCTGCGGCGGCGTATAAAAAACACCACGATCAAAGCGGAGTTTCGGATTATATTCTTTTAAGAAAGTTTCGTAGAAGTGGATAACTGGGTCTTCAAGCGGATTTCTGGTGGTAAACGCTGTGCGGAGCATGTCTGTCGGAACATTTTGGAGGAGTGTTGCAATGTCATCCAGAATATAGGTGACATTTGTCTTAAGACTCGGAGAGGTGACATGATGAAAGAGTTCTATGAGGAATGGGTTTGATTTGGACAGTGCTCCGACTGCGGTGTACCGTGAAAAATTTGTTGCATTCGGTATTGTGCAACGTGCAGCGAACAACCCATACGTGAGCGTTTGCGCGTACATATCCGAGAAATCTTCACGGGTCAGTGATGCAAGCAATGTCTCCTTGAATGCTGTAAACAGGCCATAAGTTTCACTGTCTTCATCGGTAAGTGTCGTTGCGATCTGTGTTTGGAGTTCTCGTGTCCGTCTAGCGAGGTATTTTGCGAGTGCTTCTGGAGAGGAGATTTGGACAGGTCCAGCGTTCAAAAACAACTCTAATAGTGTTTCTAAGTCATCAGTTTCATTCTCAATATGTGCATGAATACGTAGTTGACCATCCCGCCACAGTTCAAAGTCAACGAAATTTGTGATAATAAAGTTATCAAGGTTTTCCTTAAAACGTGCATTCTGTTTTTTGGCATGTCCTGTGAGGTTGTTCAGGTCTGTGCCGTCCGCTTCCGCTTCAATATAACCAATAGGGAACAATCCATTTAATGTGATAAAGTCGGGTCGTCCAATTTTGTCAAGACTCTTCGGTTCGTGTGTGAATGTTATGTAGGGTTTGTCAAAACGTTCTGCGTCTGCGGCAACACCTTCCAAGAATGCTTGCAGATGCGGGTGAAAAGAGAGTTCAGGGGTTGCATTTGGGATGGATCGTGTGTGGTTTATCCTCTGCAGATAGCGGTCACAGTGCGCTTTAAAGTTCATATTGTTATCATTAACGTGAGTTTGATAAATAGTTCAAAGAATCTTTGTCCGCGATAATTCGTAGTGCAAACTGTAAGCAAGTTTGAATATTAAATATGCAGGTTGCACGTTGATGACGGGCGGGGAGACCCCGCCCCTACGGGTTCGGCACCTGCAGGATTATCGAAAAATTGATAATTCATTATTTAATACTGCTTATGAAGATTGAATAAATATTCAGGTAATCCAATCCATAAAAACGATCGTAGGGGCGGGGTTACCCCGCCGAATATTACCGGTTTCACCGCATACATATTACCCAATTTAAATCTTAATCTTCATTCAATTTGTACACTCACAGGCACAATCTAACAGATTATGCTACTATGTGGCAACTTAGATTACAATAGTTAACTTTGCACCTGCTCATTCACATTTGCAGGATAAATTTCAATGTCGGATCGGGAAATTAACATTCCAACGTAGAAGGTAAGCCAGTTGCCGCAGAGCTCTATAGACATGAGATCCTCTTCATCACTGATGTATTCGTGAAGTTCTACATCAAATTCTTCTTTTCCTTGTTGGTCGGTGACGTCAAGTTTCGCTGCGACAATCTCTTGCCGGTTGTATGTGACCTCGAATTCCTCGTCTTCATTGTCTGGGTCAGGGTAGTAGAGCGTCATGACATCGGGTAATGGATCACCAAGTTCCTGTTCACCATCAACAATCCAACGCGAGATTTCATACGCATCCTCGGTGCCAGCAATATGGTCAACACCAATCACAGTTTCCCCCTCCGTGTCTTGAACGTGGTACATATATCTGAGGAGACCCGCAGCGGTGTATTTCTTTCGGGTGATGAGCGTATAGGTGCGTGATGTATCCCCTGTCTCCTCAAAAGTAGCAATGTCGGACAGCTCAATGATGCTATTAAGTGGGATGTCAACTAATTCATGCCGCTGCGGTTTCTTACGATCAGTCTCCTTCTTCTTGCCAAATAGAGACTTTCCATCTTTTTTACCAAATAATGCCATTTCACCACCTAAAAATAACCTTTGTTATACAAGATCAACATGATTCCACCTACGATGAGCAGACTACAGAATACGAGCACGAACCAAGTAGCACCAGACGTTTTCTTCTCAATGATGACCGTCCGCGGTTCCGGTGGTGCGCGCTGCGTGTTAGTCGTAACGGATGGTGTAACGGTAGTCGCGAGGAGCTCCTGTTTAATTGCCGCTTCATCAGGAAGTTCATCAACTGTTACAACTTGAGCGTTCTCACCGTAGAACTTATCAGGATTCTCTTCTACATAACTTGCGACGTAGTTTTCATCTGGATTTGTTCCTGGATCAACGTAATTTGGATTCGGTTCAACCCCTTGACTTTCATAGTATTCTTTGTAGAACTCATACTCTTCCTGTTTCTCTTTGCTCCAATGGGAACGGTCATAGTCACGATGGTGGTAGTGCCACAGATAACTATGTCGGATAGAGTGGTTATAGTAGTCGTGGAAATAGATACCGAATAGTAGGTTGTTAAACGCCATAGAGGCATGCATACTATATAAAGAGTAACCTGTTACAGGATAGTATCCCCCGAAGTTATTCACGGTGATAGTTGAACGTGTTTGTCTACGTGCTTGTGCTGTTTGTCGGTTTGCTGTTGTGACTTTCCGCTTCAAGGTTCGGTTTTCTGCTTTGAGTTGCCGTACCTGTTTCCGATTCTGAGCAGTAGTTTGACGTTGTTGAGTTCGGGAAGTGGTGTTATTACGGGTAGACGTGGTATTTGTCCTTTTTGCGCTGGTGGTTGCGGTCTGTTTCTGTCGTGCTGTTGCGCTGGCCCGTGGTGAAGTTGCACTCGTTGTACGGCTGCCGCTGTAACTACTGCGACTTGATGTTGAAGTTCTCGGTGTTGTATAACTCTTCTTTGAAGAACTTCTACTACTATATGAGGTTTTAGGTTTTGAATAACTTCTTGAAGTTGTACTACGACTGAAGCTACGGCTTGAACTTCTACTAAAACTGCGACCCCCGAAACTCCTGCGGCTTTCGCTTATATCGGGCATAAGGACAGTTATAAAGAGTATTATCCCCAGTATGGACAAGCCCTTTTTACATTTACTGCCAATTGAAAAGTGTTGTAATTTGCTGATCATGTCTGATATGTCTCCTGTGTGCTTGAACAAAATCTTGACAAAAATATCTGAATTTGTTACACTATATTTAAAACTGTGTGCCTGTAGCTCAGTTGGATAGAGCGTCAGCCTCCGGAGCTGAAGGTCGGGCGTTCGAGTCGCCCCAGGCACGTTTTGTTTCTATGTCGGTTTGAAACCCTTTACTATTGGATGTATCATTCAATGAATATTATGTTATCATATAATAGGATTGTGTGTCAAGGGTTGTAAGGAGTAAAATGGCAAGTTTTGACACTACCTCTAAGAAACAGAATGATTTGGTTCTAATTCATACAGATGGGAATCGAAACCCAATCAGCGAAATACCTGTTTTGATGACAACGATTACAAAACTATACACATAGAGGATAATTATGGCTCTTGATATACGTGATTCAGGTCTTTTAGACTTAATTGATTCAGAAGCAGAAGTTAAACAGGTGGCTACAGGGTGTAGATTCACGGAAGGACCGCTCTGGAACTCCGTTGGTAGATACTTACTTTTTAGTGATATTCCTGCAAATAAAATGCGTCGATGGGATGAAGAATCTGGTATGACAGTTTATAGAGACCCCTCTGGGAAGTCTAACGGTTTGACTTATGATAGAGGTGGTCATCTGATTGCATGTGAGCATGCCAATCGGCGCGTATCCCGCACAACAGCGGATGGAGATGTCCTCACGATTGCATCTCACTACGAAGGTAAAAAACTCAATAGTCCAAACGATATTGTGGTGAAAACTGATGGCAGCATGTATTTTTCAGACCCTCCGTACGGGTTGTCCTCTGCATCAGAAAAGGAACTTGATTTCCACGGTGTTTATCATCTGTCATCTGATGGGAATACATTAACCCTTCTTGTTGATGATTTTGATAGACCCAACGGAATCTGTTTATCGCCAGATGAAACTATACTCTATGTTAATGATACACAACGCATGCATGTACGTGCTTTTGATGTGAAAGAGGATGGAACTATAGCCAACGGTCGTGTCTTCGCAGAAGAGGAGGGAGAGAACGGAAAACCCGATGGGATGAAGGTAGATAAGAACGGAAATCTGTATGTTACTGGACCGAACGGTATTTGGGTATTTGATTCGGATGGAAAACACCTCGGAATTATCCTCGTTCCAGAACGGTGCGCGAATCTTGCCTGGGGTGGTGATGAATGGAAAAGTCTTTTTATCACGGCAAGTACATCCGTTTACAGAATAGAGTGTAAAGCAGAAGGAATCCCAGTTTCATAATGCCAGGTTCATCATGAAAGTCAAAATCAAACGAGTTGATAAGTCCCTTCCATTACCCAAATATGAAACAGACGGTTCTGTTGGATTTGATCTGATCTGCCGTGAGACGGCTGTCATCAATCCGAAAGAAATAGTCTTAATTCCAGGGAATGTGATTGTAGAGACGCCACAGGGATATATGTTATTGGTCTGCTTACGGAGTAGTACACCACGTAAGACAGGATTGATGATGGCACAAGGGGTCGGTATTGTTGATAATGATTATTGTGGTGAGGAGGATGAGTTAAAAATACAGGTCTACAATTTCATTGATGAACCTGTGACGATTGAACGGGGGAGTAGGATCGCACAAGGTGTATTTGTCCGTGTGGATACATTTGAATGGAATGAAGTTAATCAGATGCACGCGGAATCTCGCGGGGGTTTCGGTAGCACTGATAAGTAACTTTCATTCTCTCAGATGCGTTCTTAAAGACGATTATTTTATAAGGGAGCATAGAATCAATTATGAAACAGTATCTTGAAGGGTTACAACAGATATTAGATGCAGGTGTTGACCGTGAAGGTAGAAATGGGAAAACACGTGCCCTATTCGGTATGCAAATGCGGTATAATTTGGAAGATGGATTCCCCGCTGTTACGACAAAGAAGCTTGCTTTTCAATCTGTCAAAGCCGAACTACTCGGGTTTATACGCGGTTACGATCATGTAAAGCAATTTCAAAAACTTGGGACAAAGATTTGGAATGCTAACGCTGCTGCCTGGGGACGCAGCGGTGCTTTAGGTTGTATCTACGGTGTGCAGTGGAGAAGATGGCGAACAGAGAACGGTAGAGTTGACCAGTTAGCAGATGTGATTGAGCAGATCAAGGAAGAACCCAATAGCCGTAGACATATTGTCACTGCTTGGAATCCTGGTGAATTAGATCAAATGGCGTTGGCACCTTGTCACATGTTTTTTCAGTTCTTTGTGGCGGATGGCAAACTATCCTTACAGATGTATCAACGTAGTTGTGATATGTTTCTCGGCGTGCCTTTTAATATCGCATCTTATTCATTGCTGCTTTCTATGGTGGCACAACTGACTGATCTCCAACCGAGTGAATTTGTACATGTCTTAGGTGATGCACACATCTATCATGCACATTTTGATCAAGTAAAAGAACAAATTCAACGGCAACCCTATCCGCTACCAGAACTTGTTTTGAACACCGATGTTACCTCGATTGACAATTTTAGAATCCAGGATTTACAGCTAAAAGACTATCAGCATCATGATGCGATTCGGGCAAGGATGATTGTTTAGGGTTGAACAAGATGACCAATTTAAAGAGAATACTAACACTCTTCATCGGTACGACTATAATATTGGTTGGTTGTGGTAATATTAAACCTGGTCATAAAATCTATAGGGTTAACGAGTCTCTTTTAGTTTTTCTGTCTATGGGCAACAAGTCCAGAATCGTTGATACCACCTTTGAAAACAGGGAGTTGTATGTAGATATCCGTACTGGCAAGCAGACTGAAGAACGTGTAATATCACTCAAAGAGCAATTCAAGCTTGAAATTGTTAAACCGCATGAAACAGTCCGAATTGAGGGAACAGACAGGTTGAATGGGTACGGTGTTGTGAAATTGAAAGTAACGCCACCTGTCAATGGAAAAATGTCTATGCACGTTAATTGGACTGGTTTGAAAGTGCAAGTTATTCAGAAAAGGCAAGGAGATTTCCCAAATTCTGGCACATATCGCGTTGGTGACAGAATCACGGCTTATTGCTATCTAACGGAGACAAAAGTACCTGCCTTTAAAACTACGAAATTTGGATTAAAGACTCATCTTAAACAGCAAGCAGTATTTAAAGGTAGGGAGTATACTGTAAAGGATCATAGAGTTAAAAATGTATTGATAAACGATCCTGATATAGTTCTTAATCAACATATTAGTATTATGCTTGATGACCTGAAAACACATGAATATGCTGAAGTTGAGGATAAGAAGAAGATAGGAGACGATGTTCTTGTTGTCAACTTTAAAGTTTCTGAAAAGATTACCCAACAAAGTAGAACTTTCCGAAACAGAAACCGTTCCTACAACCGTCCAAATTTGGAAGACCGTTAATGTTTCCTCATCCCTCCTAAAACTTTAGAGAATAAATCCATGAAAATCCGGACAGTATGCATCATCAGTCTTTTACTGCTGTTTAGTGGTTGTAATGTAGAAGAGAGACCTCCTGTTACTTTTACGAGTGGTGATTGGTACACGGTTCAGGTCAAAATTTCGGATAACTGGGAGATAGCCAATGCTCAATTAGAAGCTGACCGATTGCATTTAGAAGTTGATAAAGGTAAGGGAGTAGAAAAACTTAATTTCCAACTTTTGTTTCCATTTGAAAATTTCAATAAGGATGTGGCATACAGAGGTGCAAACAGGTTGGACGGGATAGCCTTGTTGCATTTTACTAAAGAGGATAAACAGCAAGCAATTAATAACGCATTAGGTAAGACTATTATATCTAAAGGTTTAAAATCGTGTGAAGTGCTTGCGTTTTTTCGAGTAGGTAATCGGCTTTTTATCCATTTTAGAATAGAAAACACACCTATTGGATAT
>VXOP01000084.1 GCA_009839975.1 Candidatus Poribacteria bacterium | reverse complement strand
ATAAAATACCCTGAAAAATCAAGAAAAAACACCACTGTTAATCAACCTACAAACTCCCTTTAGTAGATAACACACCGGTAATTTGATTGTCAAGACGGGTGGCAATATCTAATGCTTTTGCGACTGCTTTAAAGATCGCTTCAATAATATGGTGTTGATTGGTTCCATAAGGCACATTGATGTGCAGTGTTGTTCCGCTGTGGTTGACAAATCCGTGGAAGAATTCCTCTGCGAGTTCAGTATCAAAATCTCCAATTCTGCCTGCCATAACCGGAGTTTCGTAGTAAAGAAAAGGACGTCCGCAGATATCCAGATCAACTTTGGCGAGTGCTTCATACATTGGCACAGTGAAACTGCCGAAACGTAGCATACCGGATTTGTCGCCTACTGCGTTATGGAATGCTTTTCCAAGACAGATACCGACATCTTCAGTCGTGTGATGTGCGTCTACATGCAGATCACCCTTTGCTTGAATTTCCAGATCAAAGAATCCGTGTTTTGCAAAGAGTTCTAACATGTGGTCGAGAAATCCGACCCCTGTGTTGATCTTTGAAGTGCCGTCTCCGTCAAGGTTTAGACTGAGTTGTATTTGCGTTTCTTTGGTTTGGCGTGAGATGTCTGCTTTTCTTTCCATGATTATATAAAAATATGTTGTTATAATTGCATGTTAATCTGACTAATTATACGCTCAAAAATTACGATAGGCAACGTAAAAGGAGACATTAAACCCATGTTACAAGCCCGAGTTCATAGCTGGATTGTAAATCCTCATGAAATGGTAATACACGCAAAGTGTATCCGTGCAGTCCTGTATTGCTCAAAGTGAGTGTTCCTTCAAATAGATATTTTCCATCGCCAAGGTCTTCTTGATACGCCATCCGTGTTGTATTTCCGTTTATGATTTCTCCTGCTGCATCTAATAAGCCGTAGTATATTTGGACAGAAAGCTCAGTCGGGAACAAGGTCTGTGTGTGAACGACAGCCTGAACTGTAGTTGTCTCACCTACAGAAAGTGATGAGACACTTCTTGGACTTTTATTTTTCTGTTCATTAACAAGCCGTTCCTCAATTCTCAGATTTCCCCAATGTTTACGGATGTTTGCTTTCCAGTTTGCGAGAGCGACTCCTTTGCGTGCGTTATTCTGGTTTAGTTTCTGCCATCTTCTGTGTGCGGGAAAGTAGAGTCGTTCAGCATATTCTGCAACCATTCGCTTTGTATTGAAGACAGGAGCAAGGTTTTGCATGGCTGTTTTCATTTTCATGACCCATCCGTAGGGTATATCATCTACGGGATGTCGATCATAAAACAGGGGTACAATCTCCTTTTCAAGCAGTTCGTAAATAGCACTGGCGTGTGCTTTATCTACGGATTTAGGGTCATCCGGTTCAGGAGTGGTTTCAATTGTCCATCCTCCACCGAGTTGTTGCGCTTCTGCCCACCATCCATCAGCCATGCTGAGGTTAAGAGCACCGTTTGCTGCTGCTTTCATCCCACTTGTGCCGCTTGCTTCATTTGGTGGTAGCGGTGTATTGAGCCAAACATCAACACCTTCTACGAGGTATCGTCCGACACAGATATCGTAATTTTCGATGAAAAGGATTTTGTGTTGAAAGCGTGGTTCAGCGGCGATACGATTAATTCTCTGTATCAAGACCTTTCCCTCATGGTCATGGGGGTGTGCTTTACCAGCAAAGATAAGTTGGACAGGTCGATCAGGATCGTTAAGGATTTGTGCGAGTCTGTCGAGGTCATTAAAGAGTAATGTTGCGCGTTTGTAGGTAGCGAAGCGGCGCGCAAAACCGATTGTCAACGCTTCAGGATTTAGTATCTTGTGCGGTGCACTATGCGCTGAAGGTTTGTCTTGAATTATCGGACTTTGGTCAGAATGCTTTTGCCGTAATTGCTTGTGTCGATTAAGAGCGAAGGCGATGAGTCGTTCCCGTCTTCGTTCATGTGTCCGCCACAACTCGGTGTCTGGTATCTGTGAAATCTGTGTCCAAACATCTTGGTTCGTGAGATCAACGATCCATTTAGGACCGAGATACCTGTCAAATAGGCTCTGCATATCTTCAGAAACCCACGAGCGTGTGTGGATACCATTCGTTATGGCTTGAATGGGAACTTCATGGGTCGGCAAGTTGTTCCATAGGCTTTTCCACATGTTTCGTGAAACGCGTCCGTGTAATTGACTGACACCGTTTGACATTGTTGCTAATCTCAACGCCACTAACGCTGGACTGAATTCACTGTTACTGTCTGTTGGATTTTTCCTTCCTATACCGAGGAACTTTTCTTCAGAAATTCCGAGTGTGTTATAGTATCTGCTAAAATAGTGTTCTACCAATTCAGGTGGAAACCAATCTATCCCTGCGGGGACAGGTGTGTGCGTTGTAAAGATATTTCCTGCAGCTGTAGCTTCACATGCTTCATCAAAACCGATATCGGTTTTATCCATCACTTGTCTTATACGTTCCAGAGCTAAGAACGCTGCGTGTCCTTCGTTCATGTGGCAGACTGTAGGCTGAATACCGAGTTTTTCTAAAGCCAGGTATCCACCGATTCCGAGTAGTATCTCCTGTTTGATTCGCATGCGTTTATCGCCGCCATAGAGATAGTCAGTGATTTCTCTTAATTCTGCTTTTTGATTCTCTGGGATATTCGTATCCAATAGGTACAGTGGCACTCGTCCAACCTGTGCTCGCCAGATCTTTGCGAACGCTTTACCTTCGGGATAGTCTACTTCAACCAACAACTGATTTCCCTCAGTGTCCTGCTCTGGTGAAATCGGCATATTGTAAAAGTCATTCGTTGGGTAATTTGCCATCTGCCAACCGTCTGAATTTAATGTTTGGCGAAAATATCCGTGTTGATATAGCAGACCAACACCAACAAAAGGGAGACCTAAATAACTGGTCGATTTCAGGTGATCACCTGCCAAAACGCCTAAACCGCCGGAATAGAGCGGCATACATTCAGTCAAGCCGAATTCCATAGAAAAATATGCGATTTTCAGGTTTTCAAGGGTATTGTCGTCCGAATAACTTTCGAACCATGAAGGTGAATTTAGGTAGGAATTGAATTTATTGTGGATTACATTTAGATGTGCTAAGAAAACATCGTTGTTTGAGGCAGTTTCCAACTTTTCCTGTGAAATCTGTCCAAGCATGGCAATGGGATTATGATAGGTCTGTTCCCAAAGTTCTGAGTCAAGGTGGCGAAATAGGCTTAATGCTTCGTTATCCCATGTCCACCATAGGTTTAGTGCCAATTCTCTGAGCGGTTCAAGGTTTTTTGGTAAAGTTGGCACGACTGATATTTGGCGAAGAGGCTTCATTATGCGGCATGCTCCTCAATATTAGAGGCGGATGCGGTATTCAGCATAAAATAGGTTGCCCGGTTTCTTTTTTCAGTTTTTAATTTTCCTTCGCGTGCTAACCAACCGATACCGAGTAGTACCATGCGTTCAGTTTTCTTGAGTTCCTGCGTCAATTTTCCTACAGACGCTTCATCATGTTTTTCCAGATAGTGCCATATTTCGCCGGCAGTTGTGCCGATTTCTTCAAGCATATTGTTCCTCCGAGATTTTGTAATTTTTGAGGTGTCTGATGTCGTAGAATTATACTTTGAAATCAAGAGGGTGTCAAGAATAAAAGCAGGATGTGGGTTGCATTTAATATCAAAACGTCTTGACATTGTCACATTTTACATGGTATTTTATGGCATTGTCAGTGTATATTTCATCAGGCTATATTTCATCAGGAGAAAGATATTGAGTATTGTTGTTCACGTCACACACGAAGCTATCCAGAAAATGGGTGGAATAGGTGCAGTTTTAGAAGGATTGCTGACAACACGCAGCTACAATGAAGCAATTCAACGTACGTTTCTCGTGGGTCCTCTGTTCCCAGGTGCAGATTTAGGGGCATTAGACTCTGTACTGTATCATGCAGCAGCAGGTATAAAAGAAACACCACACGCATCGGCACTCAGCGATATTGAAACGACATATCACGTTGAACTTGTCTACGGACAGCGGCGGTTCGAAAATAGAGAGCACAACATCACGACACTAACCGATGTGATATTAGTCAATGTTGCTAACAGTAACGAAGACTTGACTGGAAAGTTCAAATGGGAGCTCTACGAACATTTTAGTATTGATTCAGCGCGTTATGAAAGTGAATGGGAATATGAGGATTATGTGCGTCTTGCTGAACCTGCATATCATGCTCTGCAAGTGTTAATTGGTGAAGAAACAAAGACTCCCGTTTATATTATATCCCATGAGTTTATGGGTATGCCGCTTGCGCTGAAAACGCATATTGAACGTAAAAATGGCAATACTGCTGCCAATATGCGGACCGTATTTTACGCGCATGAAGTGGCAACAATCCGTCCCATCGTAGAGGGACATACCGGTCACGATGTTCGCTTTTACAATGCTTTAGATATGGCAAAATCACAAAACATGTTGATTGGAGATGTATTCGGTGATCCGTTCTGGTATTACAAGCATGCTCTGATTGACAAGGCACATCTATGTGATACGATCTTTGCTGTTGGTGATCTTGTGGTAGATGAACTCCGCTTTTTAGCGCATCCGTTCGAGACGTTTCCTATTAACCTTGTCTATAATGGTATTCCTGCATTTGAGTTGCGTTTGGATGAAAAATTAGAGTCAAAAGCACGGCTGCAAAAGTATTCACAAACGCTTCTTGACTATCGTCCCGATTATGTCTTTACGCATGTGACACGTCTCGTTAAGAGCAAAGGTTTATGGCGAGATTTGCAGGTGTTAACTCATTTAGATTCTCTCCTTACCTCCAACGATAAGACAGCTGTCCTTTTTATTCTTTCGACAGAAATTGCGTCTGGTCGTCCCCATGAAGACATTCATGAAATGGAGCGTGAATATGGCTGGCCCGTCCATCATAAAATCGGTTATCCTGATCTGGTTGGTGCTGAGATAGACCTGAACAACGGTGTCTCTGCGTTCAATCTGCAATCTAAAGCGATAAAGGTCGTATTTGTCAATCAATTCGGATGGGATCAAGCCGCTTGTGGAACACGCATGCCGATTGAGATGGAGTTTATGGATATTCGCAAGGGGAGTGATGCGGAATTTGGGCAATCCATATATGAACCTTTCGGTATTGCACAGGTGGAGCCGCTGAGTTTCGGTGCAATCTGTGTTGTGAGTAATGTGTGTGGATGCTGCGGTTTTATCAAACATGCGACAGCCAATCGTGAAGTGTCAAACGTTGTTATCGCCGATTATACACATCTGAATTCCTCTCCGAAGTCGTTAGAAAATGTGCTGGATATTGGTTTAGTGGAACGCATACAGATTGAAGTTGAAAATAGTAGGGACATCGCGGCAAAACTACTTGGACGTCTCCCGAGAAAACCGCGCGATGTTGAAGATATGATAAAAGAAGGTTATGAAATTGCCTCTCGTATGAGTTGGGAGGTCGTTGTTAAGGATTATTTTTTGCCTGGATTGGAACAGGCGTTAAAATAGTAGAATGAGGATTTTACTTTTATGCAAGAAGTACGCAATTCTAATGAACCAATGCCATTATCGCCAAAAGAGAAGTTGATGACTCCTGAACAGAAGTTTTTCTTTGATCTTCGCGGTTGGCTTTTATTACCATCAGTTCTGTCAGAAACGGAAATCGAAGAGATGAAAGCGGAAGTCTATGCAGGGGCAAGACATAGCTACGAGGGGACACTTCAGAATTTACTTGATCATCCTTCTATCGTAGGTATACTAAATGAAATCCTTGCTGATGAACGATTCATTTTTGATGATTGCTACGGTTTTCGATGTGAAAATTCAATTACTACGGTTAGGAAACCTGGCTGGAGTACCTATTCTGATAGAGGTACTGCCGTACCGCATGTCGTGCGACCGCCACAACAAGCAAATGCGATGCGGTATCAGGCGGCAGGTGGAAAGATATTCGCAGGACTCACACGTGTAATCTGGGAACTTGAAGAGGTGAAAGCTGGACAGGGAGGCACTACTTTTTTAAGTGGGTCTCATAAGGCACATTTCAACTATGGTGGACCGGACCCAAACCGACCGAATATTAGCGAATCGCCTTGGGAAGATAAAATTAAGGATGTGATGGAGGACTATAGTTGTCCAGCTGGGTCGGTACTTATTTTTACTGAGAGTGTTATACATGCTACGAACAACTGGACAAACCCTGATAATCCGCGTTGTGCTGTATTCAATTGTTATAACTCAATCTGGGCACAATGGTTTCGGTTGAATCTTAGTCATGAAATAATAGAGAAGATGCCCCCGAAACGGCAATCTTTATTCCGTGGAACGTGGGCAATCGGTGGTGGTCCGGGTGGAAATCGCCAGTATTCGTTGAATAACGCTACGAAATAACCTTAAGACTATAGAGGAGATAAAAATGTCAAAAGAAACGTTAAATGGTGCACCCGTACCGATGACTGAAGAACAGAAGTTTTTCTTTGATCTTCGCGGTTGGATTTTGTTGCCATCAATTTTGTCTGATTCGGAAATAGAAGAGATGAAGGCGGAAGTATACGCGGGAGCAAGACAGAGTTATCAAGGGGCATTACAGAACTTGCTTGATCATCCAGCAATAGTTGGGATTCTCAATGAAGTACTTTCGGAAAATCCTTTTGTGCATGAAGATTGCTACGGATTTCGGTGTGAAGGGTCATTTACGACTGTCCGAGAACCGGGTTGGAGCAAGTTGTCGCGTGGTGACAACGGTTTACCACACGTCGTGCGTCCACCACAACAGGCAAATGCGATGCGGTATCAGGTTGCTGGTGGCAAGATTTTTGCTGGACTAACGCGTGTTGTGTGGGAACTTGAGGAGGTGAGGAAGGGACAAGGTGGCACGTCTTTTCTTAGCGGATCACATAAAGCACATTTCAACTATGGGGGTCCTGATCCGTTTCGTCCGAATATCGGTGAGTCTCCGTGGGAGGATAGCATGCGCGAAACGATGGAGGATTATAGTTGTCCACCGGGTTCCGTGGTTATCTTTACTGAAAGTCTTGTGCATGCTGCGAATGACTGGACAAATCCTGACAATCCACGTTGTGCTGTCTTTAATTGCTATAATTCTGTTTGGGCACAGTGGCATCGGTTGAATTTGAGTCATGAAGTTATAGAGACGATGCCACCGAAACGGCAATCGTTGTTCCGTGGGACGTGGGCAATTGGTGGTGGTCCTGGTGGAAATCGCGCGTATTCACTGGAGAACAATACTACGTGATTCAATCAGAGTTTAGAGATAAATAAAAAGCCGCATCTACTGAGAAATGTCCACAAAAATGCCAGAGTGTCTGGCTCTGGCAACCAACATAGACATACCGTAAAGGTAGAGGGCACGGTTGGCTGTCCCTATCTTTTCCAATGGCAAGCACCGTCCTTATTGCACGTATCCGGGCAGTTGTTTATCCCTTTCTACAGACCACAGAAAAACCACTGTCATTCAAAGGATCAAACTCTCTAATTTCGCGTTTTTTGTAGAATTCAAAATCTGTAAATCCAGCTGTCACAAGACAGTCCTTGAGTTCGTCTGGTGTTAAGTGCATATTAAAATAGTCGCATTTATAATGTATCTGCGTTTCCAAATCTATTTTGACCCAAACACATCTTTCTCCGCCATTATTCTCATCATATTCTGCCATCTCCAGAACATATACGTTTTTCTGTATCTCGCTCAAATTTACGATAGGAAATTGCTGTTTTCTTATATGCGGGTTTGAATGAACAAAATACAACACAGTTTGTGAATTTCATTAGCCTCACCTAATCACAGACAATTTACGGATACTTTCAACGTGCACATCATCCAATTCAGCACGAATCTTGTAAAAGTAGACGCCATTCCCGAGCGCATCCCCGTCAGCATCCTGCGCGTTCCACGATACCTCGTTATGTCCCTCATTGCCAGACACATTATTCAAGACACGGATACGACGACCCGCAGATGTATAAACCGTAATCTTCACCACATCAGCATCAAGCGACAACCGATACGTAAAGGTCGTCTTACGCTTAAGCGGATTGGGATAGTTATGAACTTCAAATATACGAAAATCTGTACCTTCAGGTGTGAAACTCTCGTCATGTTTCTGTAGTAAACGATAGTCAAAACTCGAAAGCCATTGTGCCTCGGCATTCAACGTATTGATGAGTTCGACCTCATTCGTCTGATGTGAATAACCAAAAAGCGGGACAAACTCCTCAATCTCCTTTATCAAAGGTTGGATGGATTTTGAAAACTCTGTCGCACTCGCAAGTTTAGCATTTATAGCACTACCAGTGTTAACTTGATAACCGAGTGAAATCGCTTCAACCAACTTTTCACGACTCTGTAACAGCAAAACCCATAATCGCATCAAGTGCATAGCATCACTCAGATCCTGTTCCGCTTCAAGGTCAAAAGGTTCTGCAAGTGTATGCGCTTGAAACAACTCATTTGCAGCACGTTGCTGCGGTGCCAAAAGATTGGTAAACCGTCTTATAGCGGTCTGTGCAATTTCTAATTCAGGTATAGATAAAGTATCCTCCACCGCTTTGGGACCAATCAGATTCCAGAACCGTGTAGCCAAGCCTGCAGAACCGCTACCATAACTTCCACCTATGGAGGTGGAACTTGCATAATCGGAGAAATAACTGGCTAATGTCCAACCATTAATACGTAAACCGCTGAGGATCAAGTCAGCTGCTTTCGAGTTTCCGTAACGGGTAAGCAATTCATTCCGCATCAATTGCAGGTGGTCAAGTTGTGTATCCCAATTAATCTGGGCACTCACGAGACGGTCAAGGTAGCCTAATCCCTGCGTTGCCCCTTGAATAGTAAATCCACTGAGTCCGACAACTTCAGAGTCGTTAGCATATTTGCGTACACCTTGCACGAACAGATCACTTTCAAGCATCCAGAACGGCATCGCCTCTTCAATGTCGTGTGAAAGCACGATGTATTGATGCCCCATTGCACCGAGGGTATTCATCTGTGATATCGGAATATTCGGATCCGTAACAGGTTCACCATCCGCACCCCATTTCTGTGAAAAGATAGTGCCTTTCGGTAATCGGCGCGCGTAGTTACCGTCAGGGTCTTGAAGCCAACTTCTATTATAGCCAGATAGGTAGAACTTAAAATCTGGACGTATCTCAAGTGCTGCGTTAATAACCGTGAAGTAGACATCCCAGAGTTTCGCTTGACCTTGTGGTGTCCGGTCGCCACATTCAGGACAATTGCATGCCCGCGTCTCGTGTCCCCAAGAACGCAGGTGAAATCCAGCAAGCGCAGGATACGTTCTGACGATCTCCTGAGTTAAAGCACGCGCAAGCGCATGGAACTCCGGTTTGCTCCAACAGAACGGACGATAAGATACCTCATTCCTTGAAGCACCATATAATACTGCTGGACCTAATAACTCAGGACGCGATGCAATTAACGCTTCAGTCGGTTCACCTGTCAAATACATGAACAGATACGCATCAATACCGCGATCATTGAGTGCCGTAAACCGTTTTTGGAGATCCTCTATCCGTTGTAACCTTTGACTACGCGGTTCGTCTTGTAAATCAGAAAAGGATGGTGAGTCAACATATTTGAACGCAGTACCGAACCCATCCTCAATGCCGGTTCCAGTCCATATACCTTCCCCCCCGCTCATATTCACACGGTGTCTTGCAAGCCAATCAGGATCATCTATCTCTAATACAGCACGAACAGGGTAAAATGGACGGGATGTTTCATTCAGGAAAGGGATGGATAACGAGGTGGTTGGCGCAACTGCTATATCAGGATGTACAGTTTTCAGACCTGTTATTTCAGTGATACACGTCTCAATCAACGCATAAGTACCGTAGATAACACCACGAGATGTGTGCGCGGTGACGACAATAACGATTTCACTGCCAAAATCATAAGAAAATATCTGATATCCTTCATCACCAATAGTATTAGACAGTTCAATCCCTCTATCTGAGAAAACAGAAAGCACAGTTGGATTTGAGGTAGGTGTTCCTAATACAATAACTGTAGAGGTAGTCGTCTGCTCTTGATTCGTGCGAAGTTCAACCTTTGCACCAGTAATCTTTTCAATAAAAGTCTGTATTTCGGATGCAGCAAACTGCTCCTGTCTTGATGCATTCGCTCCAATCTGAATGGTCGTCTTAGATTCTCCAGAGACAACAATCGGAATCTCAGCGGCATCTATCTTAACCGCAAATAAAAGCAGACAGAGTACTGTCTGTATAATTGCGTGTATTTTCATACTATTTCACCCTCGGTTTGGTAGGTGCGATAAGGATATTGCACCTACTAGCCTGGACATCCTTAATGTCCATGTCCATGCCCTGACTCGGGAATAAAATACATTGCACATATTGTCAAAACGAATCCGATAACAAATGCTATTTTAACACCATTACTCACTTTTTCTGTTGATGAGATGTGGCCACCACGTAAACCATCCATCACGATGTGTAATAGAGTCCCTGCAGCGAAAGCGAATAGATAGTCAACCAACTCTTCAAAGATACCGTGTAAAAATTGTTCCCCCAGAAACGCACCTATAAACGGTGCCGCGATAAAAGGCGTAAGCCAAAATGCTGTCTGGACAAATCCGTAATTCCGATGTATTGCCGCCGTTAACACCGTGGCTACAGGTAATCTATGCAACATGATAGGCAGAGCCAAGGCAATACCTTCTGACCCCTTAAGCGATGCTACACTGAGATTAAATCCATCCCCAACCGAATGTATTGATAAACCTATGATCGTTAGACTTATCCCCCAGACCTGTGTCTTCTGTGCTTTCTCTTGATTGACAAGATGTACACGCATCCGGTGTGTAATATACTCTATCAGATAGATTAAAAGGAAACCTCCCCAAACCAACACTATCGCGATAAACTTTCTCTCAATGAAGAAATTAATCATCAACCATAACACTATACCCAAGACTGCTCCAGCAGTAATACCGAAGATTAAGCTAAATTCTGTCTGTTTTTCCCGAAAAAACAGGGCAATTCCAGCACCAAAAAGCACCGTTAACGATGCAATAGACAAATATAATAATAGCATGATTATAAAATATAGCAGATTTTTCTTTTGAAATCAAGTGCAACTATGTTATACTTTTAACTTAGCGAGCGGCATGCC
>VXOP01000215.1 GCA_009839975.1 Candidatus Poribacteria bacterium | reverse complement strand
ATATTCCCTTCACCTTGTTCTGGTTGAGGTTGTTGTAGAGCAGCATTCCCAGCATTTCCAGCATTCACTTTACGGTGCAGATAATAGTTCAACACTTCTCGTATGACAGGTACTGGGATCAGCTGTTTGATTGCATTTCGCTGTGCTTTGTGAATTGCTTTTGTAAATGCATAAGGATCAGGTCGACTACCGTTTTTCTTCGCTTGCTCGAAAGCACCGAAACGAGATGAACCTGTTATCGTATCAACAGCTTTCACGGTTGCGATCCATGAGTCCTCAGTTTCTTCATAGTTAACTTCTTAAACTTGTATTCCACCGCGTCGATTTGCTGCTTCGTTAATGCCTGCCAGTGTCAATCCTTCAACGACCCGTCCTCCCTGTTTGAAAGAGTAGACATAGTCTTGTATTGTCTGTCCGGTCATTAGCTCAACGATAGCTTGGTCATCAACTTGGTCAACAACTTCGTATTCTGTGGTTACAGGAACCATTTCATCCTTTTTTTCTTCTGACATAGTATTCTCCATGATATGAATATTGATAATTGATTATAACATGTTTCCCAAATTATGTCAATAATATTATTTATACGTTAAGATTTAATGTTCTATTGTATTGATGCGTTTATGCCGCATGATACCTTGAACATACAGTCTACTTCTGCTATAATGACTAAATATCTTAGCGTGGGAGTATCAACGTAAATGACAGTTCCACTTCTTGACATGCAGTCCATTACGAAAGATTTTCCCGGTGTACGTGCACTTGATGATGTGAATTTTGCTGTGCATGCTGGTGAAATACATGCCATCTGTGGGGAAAATGGTGCTGGAAAGTCAACGCTGATTAAGATACTCGGTGCGGTGCATCCCTACGGCACGTATGAAGGAAAACTAAATATCAATGGAACTGAACAACGGTTTCAGAATGTGCGCGATGCTGAAAACGCAGGTATCGCAGTTATCCATCAGGAATTAGCACTGATCCCTGAGATGACAGTTGCTGAAAACATCTACCTCGGCAGAGAACCACGGAAATACGGTTTCATTGACAAATCCAAATTATATCAAGATGCAGGAGAATTGTTATCCCAGTTTGGCTTAGATATACCACTTCAAGGCAAAGTATATGAACTTGGAATTGGACAGCAACAACTCGTTGAGATAGCAAAAGCACTGTCGAGTCATGCACGGCTGCTTGTTCTGGATGAACCAACAGCGGCGTTGACCCATAGTGAAGTGGATATTCTTAGACAGATTCTGGTACAACTACGTGATAAAGATGTCGCATGTATTTACATTACACACAAACTGAAGGAGATTTTTCAGATAGGCGACAGAGTGACAGTGTTGCGAGATGGTAAGACAGTTGCAACGCACGTTATAGATGAATGCTCAGAAGACGATCTGATTTCGCTGATGGTGGGGCGGGAACTGACTACGTTTTTTCCTGATAGAGATAAATCTTCAGCATCATCAGAGGATAAAGGAACGGCACTAAAGGTTGAGGATCTATGCACATATTCATCTGAACCCCCACAACTTGAGAAGATAGGATTCTCTGTTCGCCGAGGTGAAATCCTCGGTATTGCTGGACTCATGGGGGCAGGTAGGACAGAACTCATCTCCGCAATTTTCGGTGCATACACAGACAAATGGGCAGGTAAGGTCTATAGAGATGGCACGTTAATCAAGATTCGAAACCCACGAGATGCAATAAGGCATGGTATGGCGTTGGTTAGTGAAGACCGAAAAAGATATGGTCTAATATTGGACGATCTTGTAGTTCGTAATATGACACTTGTGAGTCTTGGTGTATTAAAGGAACTTACGACGTATGACTTGGTCAATCGTGATTTAGAGTATCAAAAAAGCAGAGAATCAGTGGATTCACTCCGTATTAGAACAACCTCGCTGGATACACCTGTGAAGCAGCTGAGCGGTGGCAATCAACAGAAAGTTGTCTTAGGTAAATGGTTGATGACGTGTCCTGAAGTTCTATTTCTGGATGAACCGACGCGTGGGATTGATGTTGGTGCGAAGGCAGAAATCCACGCACTCACTGCGAAGCTTGCCGATGAAGGGGTCGCAATCGTCTTAGTGTCATCCGAACTACCTGAAATCTTGGGAATGTGCGATCGAGTCATCGTTTTACATGAAGGCAGAATTACAGGTGAATTTATTAACGAAGATTTAACACAAGAAGATATTCTGCGTTGTGCAGCAGGTGCTTAATGGATAAAGTCTTTAGGACAGAGAGTCCAGAGGAAACGCAAACTCTCGGTGAAAAACTTGGCAAGAAGTTGAAACCCGGTCATGTCATAGCACTCATTGGTGACCTTGGCACAGGTAAGACGTGCCTAACACAAGGCATCGCACGCGGTGTTGGCATAGCACCGAATGAGGTAGTCAATAGTCCCTCCTATATTCTTATCAACGAATATAACGGGAATATCCCGATCTATCATATTGATCTATATAGGATGGAGTCGTCTGAAGAGATCGCTGAGCTTGGGTTAGGTGAATATGTTAATGGAGATGGTATTTGCATTATTGAGTGGGCTGATAGGATGGAAAACACATTACCCGACACATGTATAAAGGTTCACATAACTTGGGAAGATGAGAACTCACGTTCCATCATAATAGAACATTTTCCGTCATAATATAAGGGATAACTATGGATAGTGATAGAGGAAAAACACGGGATGCAATGCCTGGTGGACAGGTGGGAGAAGGTAGATTAAATCAGGTTGCTGAGTTCATCGGTGAGGAGGCAGGTGACACTTCAAATTGGGTTGAAATTTACCGCACAAACGATGAGTGGGAAGTGAAACTCATTCAAGCCACTTTGAACGCACAGCAGATTCGGTGCCGACCTGTACAATTAAAAAAGGAAAAGCAAACCGCACTATTCGTTGCTCCCGAACATCAGGTCACTGCATTGGAATTGGTCAGTCAGATTGACGTCGTCGTTACACACAGCGAAGTTGAGACACTATCAAAAGAAAAAGCAGCGGCACTCAAAGAACGTGATCTGGCCGCAGTAGAAGACAGTCAACAGATAGTAACTGCAGAGGATGGGGAAATTATCTTTGCACAACGTGAGGATATCGGTAGCGTTGTCTATGTTACTGGACACGGATACGAGATACGCGTTGGTCCTGAACCGTATATCACAGTTGCAGAAAATGACTGGGAGGAATTTACCGATTTTAGTGCACAACGGCAGGAATTTGTGATGCTTCTCAGACACGAATACCCGGAACTCTATGATTGGATACATGAGGAAAAACTGTTAGCCGAATTTATTCGCCTTATAGAGATGACATATCAGGATGGTTCTCCTGTTCCTGTACCAAGACGGCAATACAGTGAAACAGCAGATCAGGACAATCTGGAAGAAACTGTGCCTTACAATGTTTTTGCACAATTGAGTATATTAGTTGCAGTAATTTCTGTGATCACTCTCCTGTTCCGTGTGCCTTTGTCAGTCAATCTTATACTTTTTGTGTGTGCAGTTTTCTTTGGTGTAATTGCGCTATTTCGGATACGGATGCAAGCGGAACGTGACACGGATGAGGTGAAGACCGTCGGTATGCCGATGGCATTGGTTGCGATTGTGTTATCTTGTCTGGTGGTTGTGTTTGCGTGGTGGTTGGATCAGCGTCTGGAACCTGAAGTACCAGAGAATCGGTCGACACGTGAGCAGATTGAAAATCAGTAAGAGAAATTATACCAATTCTATTTGTTCTTGCTTCATCCCTATATCAGTGTTACTCTTCAGAAGTTATATTTTTTTGTTAGTTATCAAATGCATTCGCAACAATCACCAAATCAAGTATATTCACGACACCATCGCCATTAAGATCCGGCTCCGCTGCACCAAACGCATTTGTAACAAGCACTAAATCGAGCACATTCACAACGCCATCGTCATTCACATCCACATCGGACCGAAAGTCCCTAAGATTCAAAGCAGCAAGTGGGCTGAAATCGGTTGCTGGATTGTGCTTAATCCACAACTGCCACAGATTTGTAAGCCCAGCAAGCGGGCTAAAGTCTTTAATTTTGTTATTTGAAAGATGTAAGCGTTGAAGTTTTTTTAATCCAGCGAGTGGGCTAATATCCGAAATACCGCTGTTGTCAAGGGATAAGCCCTCTAAGTTGATAAGTTTTGATAGTGGACTAATATCAAGATTTGTAACAGAGGGCATATCGTCTGTATTGCGCTGCCAGATGTGTAATTGGGTAAGACTTGTTAAGTTCGCGAGGGGACTGAGGTCTGGGATACGATTACCACCTATGTGGAGAAGCTTTAGGTTCGTAGCAAGCTCTAAACCTGTTATATCAACAATACCTCTTTTGTGTGCCTCCAGAGAAGTCAGTAATAGCATTTTCTCTTTCGTCAAAGGTGTCGCTGCGGACAGTCCGAGATTCTCACGAACTGCTGCCCACAAGGCAGCGTCCGGCATCCAATCTGGTACCGAATCTTGTAAGGTATCTGTTGTAAGTTCTAACACTTTGACGGTGCCATTGCTGATGGTACCGATTCCCTGTTTCAGAAACATCTCACCATCTAAATCGGGCACAATGTGTATTGTGCTTGTGATACCACTTGCGACACCGGTGGCTTGCATCGGCAGCTGAATCTTCGCTACCTTCCCACTTCGGTTATAGATTGCCCATCCGTCAGTGAATTCTCGGATAAAGAGTCCTTCACAATTGTCACAGAGTTGTGCTTTTTTGCCAATGGGTTGTCCGAGATTCGCATCCCAAAAATCGTACCATGGAGCTAAGCGATGACCGCCAGCATCTTCAGGTACGTGTGTTGAATAATCCACATACCCATCGGAGTGTGTGAGGCTCAGTGTTGTGACAAGTCGCATTCGGCGTAAGTTCTCAGGACTGTGGCTGGGGCCCTCTAATGCCCTCCCCTCTAAGCAGTTGACTTGTGGTGCGCGTAAGTTTTCCTCGTTCCATGACAAGACTGCTTCCATTTCCAAAAGCCCATCGCGACTGAGATGCCATCTGTCTGATTCCATAAAGGATCCGTTGATAAGATCAGCGTATCTATCAGGTCGCGTCACATTTGCATTCACGAGAATTAGGAAATTTGGATGTACTTTTTCGCGCACGCTTCTGAATATATGTCTATGTATCTTGATAATGTCTTCATCCGTAATTTCTCTACCGGCAGATGTGCTTAACTCTTTGTGCAGTGGTCTCCATTCAGCGGTCCTATTCAGTAAGAAACCGTCCAATACTACTCCATCAAGTAGCCCACATTCTGCGATAGCAACAATCCAATTTATCCAAAGTTGTTGTGCTTCTGGACGTACAATATTAAGATAGGGTTTACCGCTCCAATAGACTAATTGTCCATTAGCGTCTTTGAGAAATAAGTCAGTGTCTGGGGGAAATTCCTCTAAGAAGGGAACGACAAAGGGTTGAACGATAAACACAAGATTTGGATTGAGTGTGAGTTGTTTTTCTCGTACCGCGCGTGCGCGTTCTAAGTTTCCACCGATCCGTGTGGCAATTCTCTCGTATGGCGGTGTATCTGAAATAAAATCTAAGTTAAGCCAAGCGGAAAAATATAGATCGTTCCTGGCGGCGCGTTGATGGTAAACTTCCGGATCGGTCCCAGGGTAGTATAAGGCAAGCTCTTCTGCGGTTTCAGCAAAGTTACTGTTAAAACCTTGAAAAATAGCAGGGTAATTTTTGGTTAGAACGCGTTCAATAATAAGCGGTTCGGGTGGTGCAATTTCACAAATCTCATCATATTCAAAATCAGTGAGCATCAATCCTATCAGTGAACTTATATCATGTGTCCAGTTTCCCCGGATAAGCAACGTCCGTAATTCCATCAGCCCTGCAAGTGGAGTGAAGTCCAAAATCTGGTTGTTTGTCAGATCCAAGATACGAAGTTTCTTCAACCTTGCCAATAGGCTTATATCCGAAACCCTGCAATTTTCCAAAAAGAGTGCCTCTAAGTGGGTGAGATTCGCCAACGGGCTGATGTCAAGATTTAGTGTGATTGGAGAAACATCCGAGAGATACAAACGTCTAAGGTTCGTCAAATTAGCAAGCGGATGCAGGTCTTTTATCGGGCTCCCTTTGATCTGCAATATCCGCAGTTCAGTTAGTCCCTCAAGTAGACTTATATCCTCTATTTGATTACTTGAGAGTTCCAAGACACGAAGTTTCTTCAACCCGGCCAGGGTGCTTATGTCCGCCGAAATCCAAGTATTCCACAAAGAGAGTACCTCTAAGTTAATCAACGTTGACAATGGACGTAAATCCAGGTCCATCGCATTTTCAGGGACATGCTCAAAATATAGTTGCACCAGTTGCGTCAAACTCGACAGTGGACGTAAGTCTGTTATCGGATTCTGACTAATGGCCAGTTCTGTAAGACTCGTTGCGAATTCCAAGCCTGTGATGTCATAAATGCCTTTATTCTCAACGTTAAGGGAGATGACCTCTTGCAGCTTCTCTTTTGTTAAGGGAACATTCGGTAGCACTCCGATCGCACCTCGAATTGCGGCACGTAACGCAGCGTCTGGCATCCATGCCTCAGCAGGATTGGTTTGTTCAGTTGGATCTGGTATAGCATCATATTTAAGGTCTGTGAGATTCAACTCGGACAGTGGGTTCAAATCCCTTATCGGATTTCCTGTGATCCATAACGTCCGCAGTTCAGTCAGGCCTGCTAATGGACTGACGTCTTCAACTCGGTTGTTGGTAAGATCGAGGATACGAAGTTTCTTCAATGTCGAAAGCGGACTTACATCAGAAACCTCGCTATTTTCCATGGTGAGCATCTCTAAATTGATCAAAGTTGACAGTGGACGTAAGTCTGTTATCGGATTGTTGCCAATGATAAGTTCTATAAGATTGAGTTCAGAGAGTGGTGTCAAATCTGTTATCAGATTCACCTCAATTGCCAATGTTTGCAATTCTGTAAGCCCCGCAAGCGGCCGGATGTCCTCGATTTCGTTATGCGAAATATCCAAGGTGCGGAGTTTCTGCAACGCTGCAAGCGGACTTATATCTGTTGAAATCTTGGTCTTCCACAAGGAAAGTACCTCTAAGTTGATCAGCGTCGACAGCGGCCGGATGTCAAGTGTTGGCGTATTTGGAGTGACACTCCAGAGGTGTAATTTTTTAAGACTTGTCAAGTTAGCAAGTGGGCGCAAGTCTGTTATCGGATTCTTGCTGAGGTGCAATACTCCAAGATTCATCGCAAATTCTAAGCCTGTGATGTCTATAATATCTCTGCCATGGGCATCAAGGAAATCAAAACTTTGCATTTTCTCTTTCGTAAAGGGTTCGTCCGCTGACAGTTCTAAAGTTTCACGTACTGCTTGCCGCAGGTTTTCATCTGGCATCCATTCCTGAGCATCTTCAGCATACGTAGCTTTAATAACTACAAACAGCGTAATCATAAGCAAAAAAAGTTTTTTACACATACCATCTCCTTGGAAATAATCGGTTGTCGTTTTCACTCAAAAGTATTTGCAACAATAACTAAATCTTGGATATTCACAATGCCATCACCATTCAGATCAGGTTCCGCTTCGCCAAAGGCATTTGCCACTGCAACCAAATCCTGAATATTCACGACGCCATCTTCATTGACATCGCCGACTATATCCATCCCGATATCTATGTTCCACGTCTGTTCCCAGCTCTGCCCCATTCGGACGCTCTTCAAGAAACCCTGTGTTTTAACCATCACTGGATTCGTCAACATCCCAGGAGCGCGAATGCGGATGGTTGGTAAGACATCCCATACTACGTAAGCCTCCTGAAATTTTTGGTAGAGTTCAGGCTCCCGATCTGGGTTTGGGACATGGAAGCCGTACGGGATTGTCCATGTTGAAAACAGAAAAGAACTGATGGGATGTGGCTGTTTGTTATGGTGACCCCAGCGTTGCGCTAAGTTCGTATTGAAGAAGGTGACTTCATGAACATTTTCCCCACCAAGCACAATGCCCGGCATCGCTTCTGCCAACTCCTGGTGCAGCAGAACGTTCCCCTCCGCAGCGGTTAATCCGTCAATAAGTCCATTGGCATCGTTTACGACAGAGGTATTGATGTCTAAATGCAATGCATCTATCGGGTAGGTTTCGTACAGCGTTTTCATTTGCTCAACCATATATTTTCTAAACTCCTTTGACGCTGGATTGATGTAAGCCGTTGGGTAATCATAAGTTGGGTCATCCAACGCATAACCGAGTTTATGTCCTCGTATTGGGTGTCGAAATTGATATTTCTCAAATTTTGGATAAAGTGGACTATACGGCGAACACCCATGAAAAGTTATACGCGGCATAACTCGGAAGCCATAAGCATGCGCCGCTTCGAGATAATCACCCCATTCGGGAACAGGTGGATAATCAGGCTCCAGTCCCATGGTGGGATCGTACCACCCTATTACATACAATAGAGTGGTTGAAGGATTTACGTGTTCTGCAAGCAATGGTAGAATAGACGGCTCCAGAGGGTTATAAGGCGCATAGATGACTAATTTAAGGTCTTTGACCCAGGCCGGTGGTTGCTTGGGTTGAAAAGTGGTTTCCATCCAGTTTCGGTAAATTTCCGCAGGAACTTGCCAGTCGCCTCGGTATGCGTTCAACCGCCACTCAACAGATGTGATCTCATTCTTTTCTCGGAAGGGTGCGAAATTGTCTGTCTGAAAACTGATGCCGAAATGTTCGCCACTCCGCAGATAGTAGGCTTCTTTGAATCGAAATGTTGTATCTGTGCTGCGCACAAAAAACCCACCATCTTCACCTTGCAGGATGGCGAGTGGCGTTTCCCACTTGTCTGGATACTCATAACCTCTCTTGTCAATCTCGGAGGAGGCATCAATAATTTCACCACAATGTGCGGGAATTATTAAGTTAACCTGCTGACTATTGAGGTATCCGCATCCCCACGTCACCGCGACAATATGCTGTGAAATACCGTACTGCTGAATAACCAGATCCCCGGTATCGGCATCTATCCCAATGTGGAACTGAATCGTTTTATCCAATCTATATCTATGATTAAAATGATACGCAACTTCTACACTTAGAGGTGCCAACCTTTTGGACTCTACTTCCCAAGCATCATCTATGAATTCATGCCGTCCATATTGTCCTTCATTATGTTGTATTGATATCCCACTTCGGGCATTTGAAGGACCTTCCGGCGGGAGTGTATACGTTTCGGCAGTGAGTTTATTGTGAAAATGCATCAGCACACCATCCTTAAAGCTTGCACGATAGCGATTCGTCTCCGCGAAAACTTCACCCTGTTCATCAACCAAAAGTGTATTAGAATAGCCATCACCGAGAAAAATAAACAGCAACACAACAATAGCAATGATCAACTTTCGCATTGTAATTCTCCTCTCATAAATGTCTCCCTTTCTTGTGTTATTTCTTGTTTTCTATTCAAATATATTCACGACACCATCGCCATTGACATCCACAGATGAAACCGTTTCCTATTTCAGATAAATCTCACCGTCTAAATCAGAGAGGGTGTGATTAACACCAGTAGTCCCGCTTGCGACACCAGTCGCTTGCACGGGGAGTTGTATATCCTGTTCCTTTCCGCTGCGATTGTAGACCGCCCAACCATTGGTGAACTCCCTAATAAACAACCCTTCCGTATCTTCATAAGGTTGTGCCTTCTTGCTCATAGGACGTCCCAGTGGGGCATCCCAGAAGTCATACCAATAGTGTTGATAGTTGTGATGATGCGATTTACCTGCTATATGCTCACTTTCATGCCCTAGCCAAATCTCATACGCATGTTCATGGCGGATACCCCTTATTCCTATGTCGTAACAAACGTAACCATCGGAATGTGAGACTCAGGGTTGTCATGAGACGCATATTTTGCTGGTTACGCGGGGAATCTGCTGGCTCCAGCGATATACCACGTCCTTCAAGCGCAATTATTTGCGGATCACGAAAATTCTGTTCCGCCCATAACAGCATGCTTTCAATTTCACGAAGTCCAACATGCGTGTAACTTGTGCTCTGCTCGTCCGGAATCGCTTCCATGAACATCCCGTTAACGTAGGGGGCAGAAAGGGATGCTGGACGTTGGTTCGTTTTGACAATAATCAGGAAATCGTCCCCAACAACCTCACGCATACGGCGCACCATGGATATTCTTGCCGACCATTCGGCTTCAACACTGCGATAATACACACCATCATTATCAAGGGTACCGCTACCTTCCTGCCACGCACTCAAGAAGATACCGTCGTAGAGACCGGACTTCGCGATAGCAACGGCTTTCTGAACGAGGATATCCTGCACGACAGAGTGTGTGAAGTCTATCATCAAATCTGAATCACCACCGTAAGCCCGAACGCGATCGCCGTTCTCATCTCTGATCCAATACGGCCAATCTTCAGGACAATCCGCAGGATCGGTATCGGTGTAGTCAAGACTCACAAGTCTGATAAAGTTAGGATTTTGTGACAACAGGGACTTTCTTTTAGAGTGAGCATCGTCTATTCTACCAAAGAGTCGAAGGCCTTCAGGTGTCGGATGCCATTGCAGGTGAAACTCCAGTCCACTCCAAAACAGATCGTGATGTCCAAGTTTGTCATCATCAGATAAGTTTGGTAAGTTGAGAACATTTTTCCCTGACCACGCTGCAAAGATTGAAGGGTAAGTTCTCTCTTTGATACGCGGTGCTACTGCAATTCTCGGTATACAATCGGCGACTCGAAAATTGCCTTTATCTAAGTGAGTCAGTCCATCAAGGGGTGAAAAATCACTAATATTGTTATTCTCTATCAACAACTGTTTCAAATTGACTAACCTTGCAAGGGGTGAAATATCTTCTATTTCGTTTCGCCATATATGTAAAGTTTCTAAACGGGTGAGTGCTGCGAGTGGTCGGAGGTCTGAAATCTGGTTGCCTCCCAAATCCAGAAAACCGAGTTTCGTTAGACTGGATACAGGAGATATATCGTGAATCTTGTTCTCTATCAGCACAAGTGTCTGCAAATCGGTCGCGTGCTCTAAACCGGTAAGATCAGCAATCCCTTTTTTCCTTACATCAAGACTTGTCAAGTGTTGTTGAAGATAGGCTTGGGTCAATTTTGTATCTACTGGCATATCAAGTTTTTCTCGAACCGCTTTTCGGAGTGCGGGGTCGGGCATCCAG
>VXOP01000108.1 GCA_009839975.1 Candidatus Poribacteria bacterium | reverse complement strand
TGACAAAGATATTTTGGAATTTGTCAACAGCATTAACCATGAAAGACGGGCTAAACGGATAGCCGTAAAAATCTCTTACCTGATGGTAAATGATGATTTTGCAAAGTATGTTATATCTTTAGTAAAACAAAATCAAGATATGCATATTGCGTGAAACTATTGAGATACCAATAAATTGAAAGAACAAATTACGATGAAATACAACATCATAAAATACCTGTCCTTTATGTGTATTAATGTTCTCATGCTGATACCAAACGCACCTGCAGCGGATACACCTTCTGTTCCTGCATTTCCCGGTGCGGAGGGTTACGGGGCAATCACTCGCGGTGGTAGAGGCGGACAAGTTATCCTGGTGACGAATCTGAAAGACTCTGGGCCAGGCAGCTTACGCGAAGCAGTGGAAACTGAAGGTCCGCGAATAGTCATCTTCACAGTTTCGGGGACTATCACGCTTGAAAGTAGTTTAAGAATCTCCCATCCCTATATCACTATCGCGGGGCAAACAGCACCGGGAGA
The DNA here is from genome assembly GCA_009839975.1 of Candidatus Poribacteria bacterium. Lineage (GTDB taxonomy): Bacteria > Poribacteria > WGA-4E > WGA-4E > WGA-3G > MSPOR6. The sequence continues at coordinate 10,704 of VXOP01000108.1, read as the reverse complement.
TGGTATCTGTCTTAGGAGATATCCCCTCTTAATCAATGCAAGCGAGGTTATTATCCGATATATTAGGGTAAGGTTGGGAGATGAAACAGATAATGAGGCAGATGCCATATCGGGTAGGTATCACAAGAACATTATCCTTGACCATGTATCTGCCAGTTGGAGTATTGACGAAACAGTGTCTATCTACTATTGCGAAAATGTTACTATTCAATGGTGTCTGATTTCCGAAAGTTTATACTTTGCTGGTCACGCCAAAGGTGCACATGGGTTTGGCGGAATATGGGGATCAAACTATAGTACATACCATCATAACCTGTTAGCACACCACAGCAGTCGCAATCCCCGTTTTGCTTCGGGTTGCGGATATAACGATTTTAGAAACAATGTGATATACAATTGGGGTTATAATAGTGTCTATGGTGGCGAGAAAGAACATGCAAGTGATGAGAGATTTAACTTTACCGTTGTGAACATGGTAGCAAACTATTTTAAGCCGGGACCCGCAACTCGTCCGGGACACACGACATACCGTATTGTAAACCCGTCATCAAGCGGTTCGGACGACGGTTTTGGTAAGTGGCACGTGGAAAATAATTTTGTTTATGGTAACCACGTAGTTACTGCCAAAAACTGGTCCGCTGGTGTGCAGCCAGAGGGTCGTAGTCCATACGGTCCACACCCTGGAAGACTGCATAGACCTTTTGAATCTATACCTATCAATCAACAAACGGCTGAAAAGGCATACCTTGCTGTTCTTGAGAGTGCAGGTGCCTCATTGCCTAAACGTGATTCAATTGATGCACGCATTGTTGATGAAACCCGTAACGGTTATGCCACTTACGAAGGGAAAACATATAAACAGAAAGCACGCATAAGTGATAAATCAAAAAAGTCTGGTATTATTGACTCACAGAAAGATGTCGGGGGATGGCCGGAACTCAAGAGTCTACCAGCCCCTCATGATAGTGATAAGGATGGTATGCCTGACGAATGGGAGAAGCAGTACGGGTTTGATCCGAGTGATGCTTCCAATTCATCAAAGGACAAGGACGGAGATGGATATACAAATATTGAAGAGTATCTTAACGGAACTGATCCGACTGAATTTGTGGACTATACCAAACCTGAGAATAATGTAAATACGTTGGAATAATAAACTGGTGGCGTTCTACGAATTACCCCTTTCACCAATTCATATCCAGTTTCTATCAATGGTAATCACGCTGCAATGTTTTGGTGATTCCTTATCAAAGCAAAACCAACTTACCAGCGTTTTGTCTGTCGTCTTGAACATAAGATACACACCTTTACCGATTTAAAACTCCCACTTCAACAAGGTCACGCGGTTGTACCAAGCCAAGACTCCCATTGTTGTTCCAATTGCTGCACCCACTAATACGTTCGACGTATAAGGCTGTCCAAGATAGATAATCCCATTACTGATTTAATTTGCGTTTTACATCTCTATTCTGATATACTGATGTACAACGCATTTCTATATTACGGGATTAACCAATCTGTATCCTTTTTCTAACCGAGGTTTTCGCCAACAATGAATCGTATTAGAAAGGTCATGTCGCTGCTCCTGTGTGGTCTTTTGCTATCCACTTTTGTCAGCTGCTTTCCAGACAAGCCACCTCCTCCACAGAAAACAAGTAGATTAGAGAGTCGACAAACAAATAGATTCGAGAGTCGACGTGCTGTTAGACCCAGACAAGGTTCTTATAGTCGTCCAATTGCAAGTACCCCACTGCGCGGTCCTTGGAAACATAAATCTAATTTACCACTTGTCATTATTGATACAAATGGCAGATGGATACCTGACGATCCTAAAGTACCAGCACAATTGAAGATTATTTACGATGAGTCTGGTGGGAAAAACGGTTTGGATAGTAATCATATTCATTTTGAAGGTAAAATCGGCATAGAACTTAGAGGAAAAACCTCACAAGGATTTCCGAAAAGACAATACGGGTTTGAGTTTCAGGACAAACAGGGGAACGATAAAGATGTATCCATCTTCGGTTTACCCGCAGAATCGGATTGGATACTCCACGGTCCATATTCCGACAAAACATTGATGCGAAACTACCTCGCATTTGAATTTAGCAACCGAATCGGTAGATATGCAAGCAGGACGCAATTTGTTGAGGTGTTCCTTAATAATAGCAGAGATAAGGAAATACAAGCGAAACATTATGTAGGTGTCTATCTGCTCTTAGAAAAGATCAAACGTGGGACGCATCGCGTCGACATTAAATCGCTGAAACCTACCCACAATGAACCACCTGAAATCACTGGCGGTTACATCATCAAAATTGACAAAATAGATCATTACGACTCCTACTTCTTCACGCACCGCGGAACACAACTAACCCTTGTTTATCCGAAAAGGAATGAGATTACGTTTGCTCAGAAGACATGGATTCGTAACTATATGAACAAGTTTGAAAATGTGTTAGCTGGACCAGACTTTAAAGACCCTGAGAAAGGATATGCAAAATATATTGACATAGATTCGCATATTGATCATTTTATTATCAATGAACTTTTCAAGAATACGGACGGATTTCGGTTCAGCGCGTATATGTATATAGATAGAGATGGCAAATTACAGGCGGGACCTGTCTGGGATTTTAATCTATCAATGGGAAATACAGTCTTCCACAACTCTTGGACGACTTATGACTGGTTGATATATACGAACCCTGTTCCATTCTGGTGGCATCGCTTAGTATCTGATGAAAAATTCAAGCAGAAACTTGTCAAACGGTGGAAAGAACTCAGGAAAAACGAACTCGCTACATCAGCAATCATCAACGAAGTTGATCAGACCGTTCAATACCTCTCTGAAGCACAAAAACGCAATTTTAATAGATGGCGAGTCTTAGGTCGAACGACATTTGGCAACCCTGGACCAGGATATCCAACGTATCATCAGGAAGTAGAAGAAATGAAAATCTGGTTGAAAACACGTATCGAATGGATGGATGAGAATATAGAACGCCTTCCACAAAAGTATAGTTACGCAAGAAGGTATCGTTACTAAGATTTTTATGAAGATTAAGTAATTAAAAGGACAAAAAACTGATTTTCCCAGGCCGGTAGGTGCGATTTCCTAATCGCACCTACCGGATTACCTGATTAAATTTAATCTTCTTATGAATCTTAGAACTATATTAATTTGACTAAATAAGTCAGGTATGTTATAATGAAACGTTGTTAGAAAATTTGCCTACAAAGATATAGACTCTGTTTATTGTTCTATCTCTAATTTAATGTAAAAGGAATAAAGATGCAAACACCACAACACATTGATCAAATGGATGCCGATGATGTCGCAGCGATTGACGAATTACGTGATGTCTATGACCAACTAAAAACGGCACTTGCTAAGATTATTATCGGTCAAGAGCAAGTGATTGAACACTTATCAATTTGCCTTTTCTCACAAGGACACGCCTTATTGATGGGTGTTCCGGGTTTAGCAAAAACACTCTTGGTAAGAAAATTTGCAGAAACCATGGCACTGGATTTCAGCCGAATTCAATTTACACCTGACCTGATGCCGATGGACATCACTGGCACGGACATCCTACAAGAAATACCAGGTGGTAAACGTGAGTTTGAGTTCGTAAGAGGTCCCCTCTTTGCCAACCTTATCCTTGCTGACGAGATAAACCGCGCACCATCAAAAACACAAGCTGCAATGCTTGAGGCAATGCAGGAACATAAGATCACTGTCATCGGAAGAACCTACCAGTTAGCCCCACCCTTCTTCGTCCTTGCAACACAGAACCCTATTGAACAGGAAGGGACATATCCATTACCCGAAGCACAATTAGACCGGTTTATGTTCAGAATTGAAGTGGACTATCCCAACCGTTCAGAAGAGATTGAAATTGCTCGCACGACCACGGGGATGTCGCTTCCGACATTGGACCACGTGTTAACAGGTGAACGGGTCATAGCGTTTCAAAATCTTGTTCGCCGCGTACCAGTACCGGAACACATCTATGAATTTTCGGTGGATTTAGTCCGAAGTACGCGTCCAAAGGATGAATCAACCCCTGAGTGGTTGAAACCTCTCGTCGCCTGGGGAGCGGGTCCACGTGCAGTTCAATACCTAATACTGGGTGCTAAAGCACGTGCTGCACTGAGTGGTAGTTATATGGCACGTCTTGAAGATATGGTTGCTGTTGCGAGCCCGGTATTGTCGCATCGTGTCATTACCTCCTTCGCTGCTGAATCTGAAAACATTACCAGTCAAGACATCGTAGAACGACTCGTCGAAGAATTATCAGAACAGGGTTAAGGTATGGCACTGCAACTCAAACGTGATTACCTGAATCAGAAGGTATTGGAACGGCTTTCAACCCTTGAACTACATGCCCGTTTACCTATGATAGGCAGCGTATCCGGTAAACATCGCAGTCCAATACGCGGCTCAAGCCTCGAATTTGCTGAGTATAGGAAGTATGTTCCGGGGGATGACACGCGCCGTCTCGATTGGCGTGCCTATGCCCGAAATGACCGTTACTATATTAAAGAATTTGAGGCGGATACAAATCTTCGGTTGTGTTTAATCGTTGACACCAGCGGATCCATGGGGTTTGCTCAGAACGGAATGAGTAAACTTGACTATGCACGAAGAATCGGCGGAACTTTAGCCTATATCGCAGCACTGCAAGGGGATGCAGTAGGCCTATACTGCGCCGGAACAGAATTCCACAGAGAAATACCACCAAAGCGCAGCGCAACACATCTCAGTACTGTACTTGATGAACTCGGAGTAGTGGAACCCTCCGGTGAAACAGGTTTAGCAGAAGTCCTACATCAGATTGCGGAACGGGTACCGCAACGTGCAATGATTGTCATCATATCTGACCTCTTCATCGATCCTGAGGTTATCAGAAACTGTTTTGAACACCTCCGATTTCGTAAACACGATGTTGCAGTATTTCATCTTATAGAGCAGAACGAACTGGATTTCGAGTTTGACCGTCCAATACGGTTCGTGGATATGGAAGGCGGAGAACCTGTTTTAGCAGACCCAACTATCATCGGCGTTCAGTATCGACGCGCACTTGAAGACTATCTTGAAAGTATGAACGAAGTCATCCGTAGCACCGAAATTGACTACCATCGTGTATGTATCCATGAAGATTTCGGTGATGTATTAGCAAAATTCCTATTAGGTCGCACACCCAAAAAAGTATAATGATTAAAAGTAGTAGGCACACGCCGTGTGCCGTCTTTCTAAAATGCGTAAATCCTGAACAATTTAAATAAGGAGAAAAACTGATGAAAAGGTACACACTTTCGTATAGTGCCATTATCATTTTTTGTGTCGTTCTTGTCACGATGATTAATTCGGGCACAACAGCAGCCCATCAACCCAGCGATTATGAGATATTAAGCTCTTTTGAAAACGCCCTAATAAATGTCGTAGAAAAAAGTATGCCTGCTATTGTTAGCATATCAACTCAAAAAACTCAGATCAAAGAGGGAAAACCTATAACGCGTCCATCAGGTGCTTCAGGTTTTCTTTTTCGTGAAGATGGATACATCCTAACAAATGAACATGTTGTGGAAGACGCAAATAACATTAAGGTGAGACTCCATAATGGCACCTCTTATGATGCAAAAATAATCGGTGCCGATAAGAATACAGATGTTGCCGTCATAAAAATTGATACACATGACGTCTGTCCTGTACTTACGATGGCGGACCCAAGGAACATTCGCGTCGGACAACTCGCTATCGCTATCGGTGACCCACTACAATATCGGTACACTGTGACATCTGGAATCGTTAGTGGAAAAAGCCGCTGTTTCCATCCGCATGAAGATAGAGATCTATTTCAATACCATTACAATTACCTCCAAACAGATGCATGGATTCATCCAGGAAGCAGCGGTGGTCCGTTACTAAATATCCATGGTGAAGTCCTCGGTATCAATACTCTTAAACAGGGCGAAGGATCAACTTTTGCTGTTAACTGTGACATCGCTGAAACAATAGGACAGAAACTGATCGCACACGGCAGCATCATCCGCGGGTATATTGATGCAGACATGAGAAACAATTCAAGAGGTATCAGAGTAAGGAGCGTCAAAATAAACTCAGCTGCATTCAGAAGCGGATTAAAACGAAATGACATCATTCTTGAATACGATGGGGAAAAAGTGACAAACATCTCTGAATTTGAGAATATCATCATGGAATATCCCATCGGTAAAAAGTGTGTCTTAAAGGTCTTACGAAATTCACAAGAAATCACACTCAATATCCCTATTGAAGAGATGCCACTTAAGTTAGTAGGACGATCTGTAGATACCGATTCTGCCTCTTGGAAAAAACTGGGATTAGCAGTGCGAGATATAGGAAACGGCAGCCATCTAAGGTATGAATATCTAACCCCTGAAGATCGCGGACTGATGGTTGAACAGGTTAATGGTATTTCCCCTGGATTTAAAGCGAAAATTCTGAAGGGTATGCTTCTCGTTGCCATTGATGGTCAAGAAGTCGTTGATGTTAGAACACTTGAGACTATTCTGCACCAGAAACAGGACGGATCCGATGTTATCCTTGATGTTAAAGGGATAAATGGCTCAGAAAAAATCACACTGAAGTTATACTAAAATTATTTACGAAGACCCCGTAGGGGCGTGGTCTCCTCGCCTGATAGTGTAGGGGCGTGGTCTCCTCGCCCGCTGTGGCGTGTTTCATTAATCTTGGATTCCACTATATAAGTATATAGACTATGAATTTCCTTCAACCCCTGACCCTAATAGCACTCCCATTAGTCCTACTGCCAGTTATTATCCACTTAATCAATCAGCAGCGTCACCGAACCGTTCCGTGGGCTGCGATGATGTTTCTCATGACAGCAAAACGGATGAGCAAAGGGATGGCACGGATCCGTCATATTCTGATTTTGCTGATGCGAGTTCTCGCTATCGCCGCCTTGATTTTTGCAATCAGCCGACCACTTTCTGGCGGTTGGTTAGGGAGTATCGGGTTCGCAAAACCTGATGTTACAATGATACTACTCGACCGATCCGCGAGTATGGAAGCACAAGATTTGCAAGCCGGTGAGTCAAAAAGGTCTACTGCACTCAAAAGGTTAGCACATTTATTGGAGCAGGGAGATTACGGAACACATCTGCTCCTAATTGATAGTGCCACTGGACGCATGCAGAAAGTAGATTCACCGAAGGCATTATTAAGCTTACCGATGACTGAGGCAAGTGCTACCAGCGCAAATATTCCCAGTATGCTCGAAACTTCTCTAACATATCTAAAAGCGAACAATACGGGACGGGCAGATATATGGATCTGCTCCGACCTACGTGAAAACGATTGGGCAGTTGACAGCGGACGATGGGAAGCGATAACCGAAGAATTTGCCCAATTAGAAGGCGTAAATCATTTCCTGCTGGCATATTCTGAAACAGCAGCAAGCAACTTATCTGTAAGAGTGGAAAATGTGCAACGGTGGCAGCAAGGTAACAATGCAGAACTGCTACTTGATGTGATCGTCCGTTCCGAAGGCAATAATACTGCAATTCAAAGAGTACCAATTGAGTTTGAGGTTAATAAAGTCAGTTCAGTCGTTGAAGTTGAACTTGATGTACTGGGTGCTTCTATTAAAGGACACCGCATTCCCATTGATGGCACACTCACTTCAGGATGGGGATCAGTCGGTTTGCCCGGTGACGCGAACCCATTGGATAATAGATTCTACTTTGTATTTTCCGAACCACCGATACGCCAATCGGTCATCGTAAGTGATGATGCCAAGATTGGTGAAGCATTTCGTCGGGCACTTGTTATTCCAACGGATAATCGTCTTCAACATCAAACAGATGTGATTTCTGTCAACAAAGCAGGAGAAATTGATTGGGAAAACACAGGACTCTTGATCTGGCAGGCAGCTTTACCTACAGGCGTGGTTGCTGAACAGATACAAAACTTTGTCAATAGCGGACGAGTCGTAATCTTCTTCCCACCTAATCAGCATGCAGGTGGCAGTTTCTTTGACTCACAATGGAGCGACTGGCAAACCGCTGAGGAGCAACCCTACAAAATCTCATGGTGGCGTGGGGATGCAGACCTCTTCGCACACGTTGAAAGTGGTAATGCTTTGCCATTGAACGATCTACGGTTTTTCAAGTATCGCGCGTTTGAAAGCACGGGAACGACCTTAGCGAGGTATGATGACGATGCACCGTTGTTATCTCGCGTAAATTCTGACCGTGGTGCCGTTTATTTCTGTAGCACCTTACCGACAGCACAGTATTCTTCTCTTGAACGTGACGGCGTAGTCTTTTATGTGGCATTGCAGCGGGCATTAGCTGAAGGAACATCTATTCTAACGGATGCATCCCAACGTGTTGCAGCCCCAGATTCACTTGCTGATCGTGAACAGTGGAAGACAGTTGCACCTGAAGAAAACGCATCCTCTCTTTCTGAACGTGGATTGCATGCCGGGGTCTATCAAAATGAAACGTATTGGGCAGCCGTAAACCGTAGTACCTTTGAAGATACTGCTAAAGCAGCACCTGTTGAGACAGTGGACGCACTATTTGAGGGGTTATCGTATCGTAGGATTGATGTTGAAGTAGGCGATACATCAGCATTAGCCAACGAGCTCTGGCGAATTTTTCTTATCGGAATGGTAATCGCGCTTATTGTGGAGGCAGTGTTAAGCTTACCGGGTAAGAAGATTGAAAGTACTTCTTAGCGATGAAATCCACAGCGCGCTGCTACTTTTCCCAGGCCGGTAGGTGCGATTTCCTAATTGCACCGGATCCTACGCGGAAACATTCTTAAAATCCGTGTAATCCGCATAATCCGCGATTCAGACAGAGAGGTATGGAAGTTATGAGACATTATCCTGAATACAAAGAAAGTGGTATAGAATGGATTGCGGAGATACCAGCACATTGGGAATCAAAAAAACTTGGGCATGTTTCAACAATTTTCAAGGGAGGAACCCCAAAACGAAATGTTGATAGGTATTTTCAAGGGGATCTGCCTTGGGCAAGACCTATTGATATTACAGCACTACAGGGAGCTATGTACATCCAGGATACTGAAATCCACATAACAGAAGAAGCTTTAAACAATAGTGCAGCAAAGCGACTACCTCAAGGTACAGTCTTGCTTACCAGTCGGGCAACAATTGGTGAGACCGCAATTACAACAGTACCGATGGCAACTAATCAAGGTTTTGCAAATTTTGTATGCAACGAACAGTTATTTAATGTTTACCTTGCTTACTATCTTCAAGCAATAAAGGAATTGCTGATTTCCCTTGGAAGTGGCAGTACATATTTGGAGGTAACAAAAGGAACTTTGGTAGGTGTAAGGATACCACTTCCACCGCTTTCTGAACAAACCCAAATTGCCAACTTCCTTGACCACAAAACCGAACAAATTGACAATCTGATAGCCATAGAAAATCAAAAAATTGAACTCCTCAAAGAATACCGACAATCCCTCATCTCCGAAGCAGTGACCGGCAAGATAGATGTCCGAAATGAACCATAAACCTCTTATCCCAGGGAATGCCTAATGAAGATTAATTTATTAATTCAGTAATTCTCAATATCTCAAACTCGGTAGGTGCGATATCCTTATCGCACCGGGTTTTTCCCAACCCGCTTCATTGAAGGTTTCCGCGTAGGATCCGGCAGAATACGCGTTTGGTATTCTGCCTTGATAAGGATATCGCACCTACCGGCCTGGGGTAATCGAAATTGCCTGATTATTTATTTAATCTTCATAATGGCATTCATACCTTTGATTTCTTGATTTGTAAATCCTATAATCCTGAAAATCCTGGTTCAGACAGAGTAAAGTACATTGATTTTGGCTGTGAGATGTGATAAGTTGATTCCTTATAAGAAAATATGGAAGAATTATAAAAGGAGATAATACATTATGTGTGATCAACTTTCCCGATTAGAAGAAGTAGAGTTACGCAATATTTGGGGCAATGAACCTCGATTCACTACTTGGTTAGCAGAAGATGAGAATCTAGCTTTACTAGCGGAAACACTTGGAATCGATCTTGAATATGAAGATCAAGAAGTAAGTGTGGGAGATTTTCGAGCAGATATTCTATGCAAAGATTTGGAAAATGCCTTCGTAATCATTGAAAATCAATTAGAAGAAACTGATCACGATCATCTTGGTAAATTATTAACATATTCTGCAGGATTGGATGCCCATACGGTTATATGGATTGCTAAGAAATTTCGTGATGAACATCGGGCTGTTCTTGATAGACTCAATGAAATTACTGATGATCCTTTCTCATACTTCGGTATAGAAATTAAAGTCTGGAAAATTGGAGATTCGGATCCAGCCCCGAAGTTTGAGATTGTCTCTAAACCGAACGACTGGAATCCTCGGAACATAAATGACTGGAAGACTAAATTTTGGTCAGAATTAAAAGATCATTTTCGCAGAACAAACTCTAATTTCAAAATACATAAACCTGGATCAAAGAATTCTGTTGTTTTTGGTATTGGAAATCCAAGTGAATTTAGTTTAAAAGTTGTCTTGAGTCATCAGAAGAAACGAATTGGCATTCTTCTTTCGCTGATAGGAAATGATTCTAAAGGTTACTTTAATATACTTAAAAAATCCAAGGAAGAAATAGAGAAAAAATTTGGTGAAAAACTTGAATG